>JANMAW010000036.1:0-6903 GCA_031360005.1 Rhizobacter sp. | reverse complement strand
GCCGGCTGCTTCTGTGGTGAGCACGACCTTCGTGCCGGCGCTCGCCGACGCGGATGTGTTCTGGCAACTGATGGCCCGCGACCTGGCTCGCCGCGGCGGGCCGTTCGCGGCGCTGGCCGCTACGCGCATCGAGCGCCACCTCGGCGACCTCGCGGCAGGCGGCAAGGGCGAGCTGATCTTCGCCCGATAGCGCAACGCCTCGCTTCGGCGTACCGTATTTCTTTCACCCATTTCGGAGTCGGTTCGATGACCAACAGCCATGTGTTCCACGCCGGTGAAGCGACCGTGTTCGCCCGCGAAGGCCAGTTCACCGACGCGATGCCCGAAATCCTGATCGGCTCGACCTCCGGCCCGGTCGGCCAGGCGTTCGCCAGCATGATGGCGCAGAGCAAGGGCCACACGGCGATGTTCGCGATCCGCGCCTGCAACCAGTTGGTGCGCCCCGCGACCATCATCGTGCCGAAGGTGACGTTGAAGGACTCCGCGAACATCGATCTGTTCGGCGGGGTGGTGCAGGGCGCGACTGCCGACGCGGTGGTCGATTGTCTGATCGAAGACATCATTCCGAAAGCGCTGGCCTACGAGCTTTGCATCATCAGCCTGGTGTGGATCGATCCGCGCTGCGCGAAGGACCCGAACCTCGACAAGAAGGACATGTACCGCACCAACTACGAGGCCACGAAGCTGGCGATCAAGCGCGCGCTGAACGACGAGCCGTCGGTTGAAGCGCTGATCGCGAACCGCCACACGATCAAGCACGACATGGACGACTGGAGCTGATGCGCGATGAGCACCGAGGCCTCCGGCTGCTTCGCGCTGCTGGACGACGCGCACGCGACGCGCGAGCGGCCGACGAGCCGGCTGTACACAGTCTTCGAGTGCGAGCGCCGTTGCACTGAGCCCGCCGGGCTCGATGCGATGTGGGCGCAGGTCGATGCCGACCTGCGCTGCGGGCTGCATGCGGTGCTGCTGATCGACTACGAATGGGGCGCGAAACTGCTGAGAGCGGGCCACGAGCGGCTCGGCCGAGACGACGCCTCGGCGCTGCGCGTGTTGATGTTCCGTCAGATGGCCAGGATGTCGGCGGTCGAGGCAAACGACTGGCTCGCCGGATGCGGGCCTGCTCGCGCGAGCGCGGCCGGCGTGCTGAACCTGACCCCAAGCGTCGACCAGGCTGCGTTCACGCAGGCGATCGCGCGCATCCACGAGGCGATCGCCGCCGGCGAGACCTACCAGGTCAACTACACCTACCGGCTTGATGGGCAGGCGTTCGGGTCGCCGGTCGCGCTGTACCGGCGGCTGCGCGAACGCCAGCCGGTGGCCTATGGCGCACTGATCGCGTTACCCGACGACGGCGCGCCGCCCGGTGCCACGACGCATGTGCTGTCGTGTTCGCCAGAACTCTTTCTGCACCACGCGGATGGCCGGCTGACGGCGCGCCCGATGAAGGGCACCGCCGCGCGAGTCGCCGGCGCCGAAGGCGACAGCGAGACCGCGCGCCACCTGTCGATCGACATCAAGAACCGGGCCGAGAACCTGATGATTGTCGACCTGTTGCGCAATGATCTCGGCCGCCTCGCGCAGGTCGGAAGCGTGTCGGTGCCCGAGCTGTTCGCGGTCGAGCCGTACAGCACGGTGTTCCAGATGACGTCGACGGTGCAGGCGCGCCTGAGGCCCGAGTTCGGTTTCGGCGACGTGCTGCGTGCCGCGTTTCCGTGCGGCTCGATCACCGGCGCACCGAAGCATCACACGATGCAACTGATCGCCGGGCTCGAAACGACACCGCGTGGCCTCTATTGCGGCGCCATCGGCTGGATGGATGCGCCGAAAGGCGACGCGCGCTGCGGCGACTTCTGCGTTTCGGTCGCGATCCGCACCCTCACGCTGGGCCGCGAGGTTCAGGGCCTGCGGCCGGCGCGCCTCGGCGTCGGCGCCGGCATCGTGGCCGACAGCCGCGCCGATGACGAGTTCGACGAATGTCGCCTGAAGGCGCGGTTCCTCACGGTACTTGATCCCGGCTTCGAATTGTTCGAGACGATGTTTGCGTCAGCGATGCACGACGCACGCGCTGAAGTCCGCCACCTCGATCGCCACCTCGACCGGATGGAGCGCAGTGCCCGCGTGCTGGGCTTCGGGTTCGACCGCGCGTCGGCCTTCGACACTGTCACGGCACGCGTGCGGGCACTGGCGAACGGTGGACCGTGGCGCTTGCGACTGGCGTTGTCGCACGATGGGCAGATCGACCTGCGGCATGCGCCGCTGCCTGCACTGGCCGACGCGACCGTCACGCTGTTGGTGGCGGCGGAGCGCCTGCCCGACGCGAATCCGCTCGCCGCCCACAAGACGACGCTGCGCGACGCGTATGACGAAGGCGTGCGCATGGCCGAACGCGTCGGTGCGTTCGACAGCCTGTTCTTCACTTCCGATGGGCGGCTCGTCGAAGGCGGCCGCAGTTCGGTCTTCGTGCGCCTTGACGGCCGATGGGTGACGCCGCCACTGACCGATGGCGCGCTGCCCGGCGTGATGCGCGCTCGGCTGCTCGACGATCCGGGGTGGGCCGCGAGCGAGCGCAGCCTGACGTTGCGCGAGCTGCAGCGTGCGCAGGCCATCGTCGTGTGCAATGCGCTGCGCGGCGTGCTGCCGGCTCGGCTGCTGCAGGATGCGTCGGTGGTGATGTGAGCGATGCGGCCGCCGACACGCTGGCGCTGTTCGATCTGGACCACACGCTGATCCCGTTCGACAGCGGCATGGCGTGGACCGGATTTCTCGTCGGCCGTGGTGTGTTGCCGCGGCTCGCCGAAGAGCAGTACCTGGCCTACTGTCAACAGTACGTGGCCGGCACGCTCGACATCCATGCGATGCACCGCGCCAGCCTTCGACCGTTGCTGCAATGTCCGCGCGCCGTTCTGGCGCAATGGCAGCGCGAATTCGAGATCGCGATCGCGCCCCGCGTGCCGCCATCGGCGCTCGCGCTGGTCCGGCGGCACCAGCGGGCGGGGCACCTGTGCGCGATTGTCACCGCCACCACCGCGCTGATTGCGGAGCCGTTCGCGCGCCTGTTCGGCATCGAGCATCTGGTGGCGACGCAGGCCGCCACCGTCGACGGAACGCCGGACGGTTTGTTCAACGGCGAGATCGACGGTGAACCCTGTTACCGGAAGCACAAGGTGACGCGGGTCCAAAGGTGGCTGGCGTCGCGGCCGACGGGATCGAGAACCCAACTGGCCGGGTTCGCGCGGTCGTACTTCTACTCCGACTCGATGAGCGATCTGCCATTGCTCAACGCGGTGTCGCACCCGGTCTCGGTGTGCCCGGACGAACGCCTGCGCGCCCACGCGCTGGCGGCCGGCTGGCCCGTCATCGTGCTGGCCTGAGCGCGTCGGCTCTGGTCCCTGGTGGCGCCGCGGCCTGCAGGCTGTCGGGCTCGATCGCGCGCAGCGCGGCGACGCGTTTCATCGTGCTCGGGTGCGTCGCGGTGGCATTGCGCACACCCAGACCCATGAAGGCCGCAATCACGTCCTGCTCCGAGAGCCCCAGAGCACGAACCGCCCGCAGCGCGAAGGCGTCAGCCTCGAATTCCTGGCGGTGCGCCAGCGCCGATGCGTCTCGCCCCAACGGCGTCGCGACGGCATCGGTGTGCTGCTTCGTGACCGCGCCGGGGATCCATTTTTGGTACAAAAGCTCCATTTGCGTCCAGTGGTCGAGCATCACGTGACCAAGTTCGTGCGCCAGAACGAACAGGCGCTCGCCCTCCGGCAGGTCACCGAGCGCTTCATTGGCAACGACGATGTTGCCGTGCACCGTCTCGGCGACGATCTCGCCCCGGACGATGCGCAACTCCACCGGCGGCGCGGTTCGCAGCTGCTGCGTCAGGGCATCGAAGCTGGCGCGCAACCCGCGCGCACGCGCGCTGTCCGGGTCGGCCGGTTTCATTGCCGACAGCCGCAACTGCTGTGAGCGAAACAGCACGGCAACGATATCGGGCGCGCGGTCGGTGTCATCGCAGCGGACCGGGTTGCACGCCAGCGCCATCAGGATCGTCAGCAGCCATCGCATCTGTTGCTCCCCAGAGGGCCCACGATCAGGGGGCGCCGTTGGGTGAACGCAACTAGCATGCCAAGATAAGTGTTTACCCTTGGCTTCGGCGGTTCGTCGCCAGAGAGTCAGGCTTGGATGAGTCCCCAGCGCAGCGCGACCAGGGTCAGCTCCGACTGGTTGCTGGCGCCCAGCTTCTGCTTGATATGGTAGAGATGCGTGCCGACGGTGCTGGGCGACAGGTTCAGCGTCTCGGCGATCTGCGCGACGCTCTGGCCGCGGGCCAGCTGGATGAACACCGAGAATTCGCGCTCGCTCAGCGTATCGGCCGGGCTCGCATCGCCGTCGAGTTGCGCCAGCGCCAGAGCCTGCGCTGTACCGGCATCGACATAGCGCTGGCCGCGCGCCACCGCGCTCACCGCGGCGATCAGCGCATCCGGGGCGCTGCGCTTGGTCAGGTAGCCGAGCGCGCCGGCGCGCAGCACCCGTCTCGGGTGGGCAGAGTCTTCGTGCGCGGACAGTGCCAGCACGCGTGCCTTCGGGTCCTGCGCGAGCAGTCGCCGCACCGCCTCGAGGCCGCCGATGCCCGGCATCGAGAGGTCCATCACCACGATGTCGGGCTTGACTCGCGGGTAGAGTGCGCAGGCCTGTTCGCCGCAGTCGGCTTCTGCCACCACCTCGATCTGTGCATCGGCCAGCAGCATGCGAAATCCCATCCGCACCAGTGCGTGGTCGTCGACCAGCATCACGCGGATCACGCTGCCTCCACGGCGGTGGTCAACGGCAGCTGCACATGCAGCCGCACGCCGCGCGGCGCGGCCGGGGCGATCTCGAAGCTGCCCCCGAGCCCCTGCACCCGTTCGGCGAGCCAGCGCAGGCCATGGTGGCCGGTACGCTGCGGCCCCTCGGGCGGCAGACCCCGGCCATCGTCGATGAGCTCGAGCGTCACCTCGCCCGCGTGGCCCCGCACCGCAAGCGTCAGGTGGCGGGGTTGGCCGTGCCGCATCGCGTTGGTCATGCCCTCCTGCGCCGCGCGGTACAGCGCGAGCGCGGCATCGCTGCCCAGAACGGCGTCCGCCAGTTCGACCTTCAGCGTGATCTGCACGTCGGCATGGCTTCGCCGTGTGCGCTCGACCAGATCGCCCAACGCATCGGCCAGACCGAAGTTGTCGAGCACCAGCGGCGTCAGGCGCGGAATGATGCCGTGCATCGCGTCGTACAGCCGCGAAGACTCTTCGGCGATCAGGCGCGCCGCAGCTTCGGCTTGTGGGTCGAGCGACTGCATGCGTGTCGCGATCGACAGCGCCATGCTGCGCACTGCCGTGACCGACTGGCCCAGTTCGTCGTGCAGTTCGCGTGCGATCATGCGGCGCTCGGCTTCGATGTGCTGGTCGAGCCAGTGGGTGAGTTCGCGGCTGTCGGAGAGCTGCCGCTCGGCCCGCACGGCGCGGCGCTCGGTCTCGATGTGGCTCTGCAACTCGCCGACCATGCGGTTGAACGCCGCTCCGATGGCCGCCGCCTCGGAGCCAGCCAGCGGCGGCAGCACCGCATCGAAACGCCCGGCCTGCAACTGGTTCAGCGCCTGCACGATCTGGCCGAACGGCCGCACCGCGCGCCCGACCAGCCAGAACACCGCCGCATTCACCACCACCAGCAGTGCGACGGCACCGCCGGCCAGTGCCATCACGTAGTCCCAGGCATCGACCTCCGCGCGCGACGCGTTGGCGCGCACCATCAGCTTGCCGTCCGGGAACTCGATCGCCTGCACCGATGGCGGGGGCGCGATCAGCGCGGCGAACCAGTCGGGCGCGTCGCGGCCGGCCTTGTAGGTCGACGGCGGCGAACGGTACAGCTCCTGGCCTTGCGCGTCGAGCAGCGTGATGTCGTTGGAGCGAATCCGGCCGATGCCCTGCAGGAACACCAGCATCGCCGGCGGGCCCTGCGCGGCGTAGCGCCACGCCGTGCGCTGCAACAGTTGCGCGGCCACCCGATTCGCGGCCACCACTTCCTCGTGCACCGAGTCGCGCATGCTGCGCAGCTGCAGCGCGAGCACCGTGGCTGCAAACAGGAACGTCAGCGCAGCGACGATGAGGTTGATCTTCAGCCGCAGGCTCAGGGTGGGGGCAGGCACAGCGCCGATGGTATCGGCTGGCGCGATCGAACCCGCGGGTCGATTCATGAAAATCATGAGGTTCGAATCATGGTGCGCAGGCTGTGCCGATCGTGCACGAGGCGCGACGATGCGTCACGGGACTTCAAGGTCCCCGCAGGCACCGTTCGGCGCCTGTGCCACCCGACAGGAGACCTCTGATGCAATGGCAAACCCCGACCGCGACTGACTTCCGCTTCGGCTTCGAAATCACGATGTACGTCGCCGCCCGCTGACCCGGGCTGTGGCGAGGTCGACGCCCCCAAAGGCTTGCCTTTCGGGGCGTCGGTCCTTCTGCAGATCGACGTCGGTATTCGATTCATCACCATGCGCATCACAGTCCTGGGCTCCGCCGCCGGCGGCGGCTTCCCGCAATGGAACTGCAATTGCCGCAACTGCGCCGGCGTTCGCGCCGGCACCCTGAACGCGAAGGCGCGCACGCAGTCGTCCATCTTCGTCCAGCCCGACGACGGTGTGGACGGCGTGCTGTTCAACGCATCGCCCGACATTCTGGAGCAGATCCGCAGCAAGCCTGCGCTGCAACCGGCGCGCCAATTGCGCGATTCGGCGATCGCCGGCGTGGTGCTGATGGACGGCCAGGTCGATCACGCGACCGGCCTGTTCATGCTGCGTGAACGCAGCCTGCCGCTGCCGCTCTGGTGCGCCGACCCGGTCGAGGAAGACCTGACCCAGGGCAACCCGGTGCTGCGCGTGCTCTC
>JANMAW010000029.1:0-1522 GCA_031360005.1 Rhizobacter sp. | reverse complement strand
GGCGCTCGACATCGACCAGCTCGACGCGATCATCGACAAGTTCATGGATTACGCGCGCCCCGGCCAGAGCAAGCTGTCGCCGGTGCACCTGAGCAGCGTCGTCGACCGCGAGATGGCGGCGTTCCGCGACCCCAGCCAGATCCGCATCACCTCGCGCGTCGCGATCGACACCAAGGTGATGGCCGACGAGATCGAACTCGGCCGCGTGCTGCAGAACCTGTTCGAGAACGCGCGCCGCTACGGCCGCTCGATCGACACCGGCATCGCGCGTGTCCTCGTCAGCTACGCGCGCACCGGGCCGTGGGTGATCCTGACGGTGCGCGATTTCGGCCAGGGCGCCGACCCGCAAAAGCTGGCGCAACTGACCACGCCGTTCTTCCGCGGCGACGCCGCTCGCACCGCGGCTACCGGCGCCGGCCTGGGCCTGGCCATCGTCGACAAGGCGGTGCAGCGCATGGGCGGCACGTTTGAACTGGCGAACGCGCCCGACAGCGGGCTGGTCGCGCACATCCGGCTGAAGAAGGCGCCCTGAGCCGCCCTGCGCCGATTCGGCAACCTCAGGCGGAGCCCTTCGCCAGCAAGCACACGGCACGCGCCTCGATCGCCTCGAAGCGCCCGACCGGCCCCATGTTCTCGGCCGTCTTCGCCTTCACGCTGACCTGATCGAGCTGCACGTCGAGCGCCTGCGCCAGGCGCTGGCGCATCGCGAGGATGTGCGGTGCCATCTTCGGCGCCTGCGCGATGATCGTGCTGTCGACATTGCCGATCAGCCAACCGGCGGCGCGCACGCGCCGGGCCGCCTCGGCCAGCAGCGCAAGCGAATCGGCTCCCGTGTATTGCGGGTCGGTGTCGGGGAAGTGGAAGCCGATGTCGCCCATCGCGGCTGCGCCGAACAGCGCGTCGGTGATCGCGTGACACAGCGCGTCCGCATCCGAGTGGCCCAGAAGCCCGTGCGTGTGCGCGATGTCGACGCCGCCGAGCACGAGCCTGCGCCCCGGGACGAGCGCATGCGTGTCCCAGCCCTCGCCGATGCGCCACAGCGGCGGCTTGATCGGGGCATTCATGCGCGCGTCCTCAGCAAACGTTCGGCCAGGTCGAAGTCTGCCGGCCAGGTGATCTTGAAATTCTCCAGCGAGCCGGGCACCAGCTTGGCGGCATGTCCGAGCGATTCCATCGCGCTGCATTCGTCGGTCACGCCAGGCCCAGCCGCCGCCAGCGCGTCGCGCAGGGCGCCGATGCGAAACATCTGCGGCGTCTGTGCCTGCCACTTGCCGCGACGGTCGATCGTGGCCTCGACGCGACCCTCGCGCTCGACTTTCAACGTATCGGCGAGCGGCAGCGCCAGCAGCCCGCCGACCGCGTCGTCGACACAGGCGTCGATCAACGCGTCGATCCACACCGGGCGCACCAGACACCGCGCCGCGTCGTGCACCAGCGCCCAGTCGTTCGGCCTGGCACCGTGCGAGGCAAGTTCGTCCAAGCCGTTCGCCACGGTCTGCGCGCGGCTCGCACCGCCGCGTCG
>JANMAW010000020.1:0-4458 GCA_031360005.1 Rhizobacter sp. | reverse complement strand
TGCGCATCGCTGAGCCACCCGTAGGGCTTGTAGATGCTGCGGAAGTATTGCTCCAGTTCGATGACGGTCGCAAACGCCGCGGGGCTGCCGGCGTAGCTGCGGATGCGCGTGATCGCGGCGGCGGCGACTTCGGGCCCGCTGTCGTTCAGGATCAGCCGGCGCACCCGGCCGCGCAGCGCGCCGGCCGCGGCCCGCGTGCCGATCGCGCCGCCCATCGAGGTGCCGAGCCAGTGAAACCGCGCGAGGCCGAGCTGGTCGACCAGCGCCACTGCGAGCTTCTCGTAGAACGCGAGGCAGTACTCGGTGGCGGGCTCGGGGCTCCACTGGCTCAGGCCGCGGCCAATGGTGTCGGGGCAGATCACGCGGTAGCGCTGCGCGAGGTGCGCGGCCACGTCGTCCATGTCGCGGCAGGTGCGCGCCAGGCCGTGCCAGGCGATCACGGTCTGGGCGTGCTGCGCGCCCCACTCGGTGTAGTGCAGCTCGCGGCCTGCGCATTGGAGGTAGTGCGACGTGAACATCATCGCGGTGCCGGTACGGACAAGAGCGCTCGCCTCAGTCCGGGATCGTGACGATGCTGCCGCTGAAGCCGATCGCATCGGCGGCAGCCGGTGCGGTCGCGAACCCCGGAACGTTCGCCGCCGTGATGGCCGGCGCCGCACCGGGCACACCGCCGCGGGCCACGGTGCGCAGCACCTGGCTGCCCGGCAGCGGCGTGCCGTTCTTCAGGTTCGCGTAGACCGCATCCAGCGCACGATTCAGGTACAGGTGCAGTGGCACATAGCGTGTGTCGTAGCCCGGCAGAACGGTGGGCAGGCCGATGAAGGCATCGAAATGCTGCGCGTTCGTGACCTCGATGTACGAGAGCCTGCTCGCCGCGCCTTCGGCGATCTTGTTCAACGCGTAGTACGGCCGCGAGGTGTGGCTGACCGGCAGCAGCGCGTCGGCGCGCCCGTGCACGATGATCGCCGGCTTGCCGCGCAGGTCGCCGCTGCGGCGCGTCTCGTTGACGCCGGCCTGCAACTTCAGCGCGGCGGCGTCGGTGCCGGTCACGAGGTTGCGCAGGCACAGCGCGCCGTCGAGGTTCAGGTCGGCGACATTCGTCGACGGCGACGCCGACACCAGATCGCGCACCGGCCCGAGCGGGTTGTTGTTGTTGATCAGTTGCACGCCGTTCGCCGGCGGCACGCCATTGCCGATCGCGCCGAGTTGCGCCAGCGTCGCAGCATCGAGCGTGTTGATCGCGCCGGCCCCGGTGGTCGATGCGAAGCTGTAGCCGCACAGGTTGTCCTTCACGCTGGCGCGCGACAGGCCGGTCGCGAAGGTCACGCTGACCGCTGGCGCCACCTCGAACGCGGCGAGCGAGGCATGCAGCACATCGGACTCTGCCTCCCAGCCGTAGTCGCGCAGCTTCTGCAGTGCTTCGTCGGCCTGAAGCGCGGTCGTGCTCGCGACAAGCAGACCCTTGGCCTTCAGCGAGGCGCAGCGATTGCCCGCGAAGAAGCCGAAGCCTGCTGCATAGTTCGCCTGGAATGGCGAGCCGGCGAGCTGGGTCGACAGCGATGCGCACGATTGGTAGAGGTTGGCATGCGTGGTGAAGTCGACCAGCGTCTTCGCGGTGACCGCCACCGTGGCGGCGCCGCGCTTCACCGTGACGCCGGGGCTGGCCGGCAGCTCGACCGCGGGCTCTGAGACCGCGACACCGCTGATGTAGCCCTGCGTGTCCTGCTCGGCCGCGGCTAGCGCCGAGCCGCCGCCGTTCGACGCGCTGGACGCGATCGTGATGATGCTGCCCGGCACGAAGGTCTTGAGGCGCTCGTTGAAGCCATTCACCAGGCCGAAGCGTTCGTTGATGACCCAGTACGCGAACTCGACGGCCTGCAGCGTCGAGCGGCCCCAGTCCTTCTCGGGGTTCTGTTGCGAATGCGCGTGCTTGAACGCAAACCGGTTCGGCGTCGCCGTGTTGAACGCCGCGAGTTCGGCGGCGCTCAGCGATGCCCGGAACGCCGCGCTCGCGCCGGCTGCTGCCGCGGTCGCGCGCGTGAAATCGATCAGCGGCACGGTGTCGTTCTGCAGGTCGTGCGGCGCGCTGCCGGTGCCCTTGTCGCTGTAGGCGACCGCGCAGCCCTTCTTCAGTCCCCACTCCCCGGTCGACATCGCGCCGTACACGCCGCGTGAGCCCGACGACGTGGCGGTGACGATGCACGGGTTGGCGGGGTCGAAGGATGCCGGCAGCTGCACCATCAGCGTCACGTTCTTCGCTCCGCTGCCGTCGTCGCTGAACGCGATGTACTCGCTGCCGGCGATCCTGCCTTCGCTGGTGGTGACCGTGCCGTCGGAAGCGACGTTCGGCCCGTACAGCGTGCCATAGCCACCGGCGGCGGTCATGTCGAGCAACGCGCGGTAGCTGGTGTAGATCGCGGCACGGCGCAACTCGGCGGCGGTCGGGCGGGTCGGGTCGGCGTAGGCCGGCAACGCGCCGGCGATGCCGGTCTTGCCCAGGCCGGCGGTGAGCAGGTCGTCGCTGTTGCCGTCGTAATTTATCTGCGCGACCGCGCCCAGCGTGGCCGGCTTGCTGTTGACTTCGAGCGACGCGTCGCCGCCGCACGCGGCGACCACGCTGACTGACAGGATCATCAGGGAATTTGCAATCTTCATGGTTGTCTCCTCGGGTTGGATCGCGATCAGTGCGGAGTCATCGTGGAGGGCTTGCGAGTCGACGCACGCATCGCCCGCAGACGCCCGACCACACCGCTGGGAAAGTGATAGACCGACAGCACGAACAGGATGCCCAGCCACAGCAGCCAGCGATCCGGCGAGACGAGTTGCGCAACCACCGGCATGCCCTCGACGGCGGAGCCGATCTGCGACGACGCGAGCTTCATCAGGTCCTGCAGGTAGTTCTGCGCCAGCACCAGCAGCGCGCTGCCGATCACCGCGCCGTAGATGGTGCCCATGCCACCGATCACGACGATCAGCAGCACGTCGAGCATGATCTCGAACGACAGCGTCGTGTCCGGCCCGGTGTAGCGCAACCAGAGCGCGAGCAGCACGCCGGCGAGCGTCGCGAACAGGGCCGACAGCACCGACGCGAAGGTGCGGTAGACGACGGTGCGGTAGCCGATCGCCTCGGCGCGGAAGTCGTTCTCCCGGATCGCCTGCAGCACGCGCCCGAACGGCGAGTTGACGATGCGCAGCAGCATCAGCACCAGCACCAGCGCGGCGAAGAACAGCAGGTAGTAGGTGACGAAGCGGCCGTCGACAGCCGCGCCGAGGAACGGCGCGTCGAGGTAAGAGGTGCCCGGCCGCAGCGCCTCGGGCACCTTGAAGGTCAGGCCGTCTTCGCCGCCGGTGAAGTCCGACAGTTGCGACGCGAGCGACAGAAATGCAGAGGCCACCGCGAGCGTGATCATCGCGAAGAAGATCGCCTTGACGCGCAGGCTGAACAGCCCGATCAGCAGCGACAGCAACAACGACACCGCCAGCGCCGCGGCGATGCCGAGCGCGATCGCGCCCCAACTCGCCGCGATGCGGGTGCTTGCGATCGCGACACCGTAGGCACCGATGCCGAAGAACATCGTGTGCGCGAAGCTGACGATGCCGGTGTAGCCGAGCAGCAGGTCGAAGCTCGCGACCAGCACGATGAAGACGATGATCTTCGCCGCGACATTCAGCGCCTTCGTTCCGGGGAACAAGAAGGGCGTTAACGCGAGGCCGAGCACGATCGCGGCGAGCAGCAGCGCGAGCCAGCGGTTGCGCGGCAGGTCGTGCGAGAGGAGCCGGTTCAGCATCGGTCGGCCCTCAGCGGTTCGCGACCGGGTACAGCCCTTGCGGCCGCCACAGCAGGATCAGCACCATCAGCCCGATGTTCGAGAACATCGCGACCTTCGGCGCCAGGAAACCGGTGTAGTTGGCCATCAGCCCGACCAGCAGCGCGCCGATGAAGCAGCCGGTCGTCGAGCCGAGGCCACCGATGATGATGACGATGAAGATCAGCACGTTGACATGCGCGCCGATCTGCGGCACCACGCCGTGCTGGTAGATGCCCCACAGCGCGCCGCCCAGGCCGGCCAGCGCCGAGCCGGCGACGAACACGCCGACGAAGAGGCGCCGGATGCGATAGCCGAGGCTCTCGACCATCTCGCGGTCCTGCACCCCGGCGCGGATCAGCAGGCCGAGCTTGGTGCGGTTCAGCGTGAACAGCATCGCGGCGAACACGACCGCACCGACCGCCATCGCCAGCACGCGGTACTTCTCGACCGCCGCCGAATCGCCACCGACCGTGAAGGTGATCACGCCACGCAGCGCCTCGGGCATCTCGATCGTGATCGGCGTCGCACCCCAGATCACCTTGATCAGCTCCTCGCCGATGATCATGCCGCCCATCGTGATCAGGATCTGCTTCAGGTGCTGGCCGTAGACCGGCCGCACCAGCACGCGCTCGAAGGCCCAGCCGACGGC
>JANMAW010000013.1:0-33022 GCA_031360005.1 Rhizobacter sp. | reverse complement strand
ATGGGGACGCTCGGGCCCGTCAAGGTCGGTGCGCGCGAGTTGAAGCTCGTTATCGATAGTGTCGTGCCGTGAGACTTCCGCGAGTCGACCCGGGTCGTGGCGGGCCGGGCGCCGGGCCGGCAGATCCGGCGAAACGGCGCAACGCGATCGCCGCGATCGTCGGCGCGGGCGCCTGGCTCGCCGGCTGCGATGCTCCAAGAGCGCCCGACGACCCGCTGCAGCGCTGGCCGGAGTTGCCGGTGCTCGACCTTGCGGATCGGCCCGCCACCTTGCCCGCCACCAGCGGGCATCCGCGCATCATCAACCTGTGGGCCTTGTGGTGCGCGCCGTGCCGCCGCGAACTGCCCGGGCTGCAGCGCCTGGCCTTGACGCTCGCGCCCGGTGCCACCGAAGTCTGCACCGTCGCCCTCGCCGATGACGGCTTCGCGGTGCGCGAATACCTCAGGCAGCACGCATCGAACCTGCAGGGCGTGCTGCTGCCACCGCGCACGCCGGTCGTGCAGGAACTCGGGCTCGCGGTGTTGCCGCAGACCTTCGTCGTCGCCGCGGACGGCCGCGTGCTGGTGCGCTGGCGCGGCGCGCGCGAGTGGGATTCGCCGGCGCTTCGCGACGAACTCGATCGGTTGTTGCGCTCCGGCTAATGGCGATGGGCGACGCCGCTGACTTCGCCGTCGTCGGCGCCCGCATCGTGCCGCGGGCAGCCCGCCCCCCTGCGGAGCCTCGTCGCGTGCCGCTGCGCGCCATCGGCTTGCTGGCGATGCTTTGCGTGGTGATACTGGCCGTGCTGCTGGCGGTGTCGGCGCTGCTGTTTCGCAGCGTCGTCGAAGGCGACCTCGAAGCGCTCGAAAAGGCGCAGGTGGAGCAGGCCCATCTGATGAAGCGCTGGCTCGGCGAGTCGACCGACGGCACGACAGCGATTCGCGAACTGGAGCTGCGACTGCGCCTGGCCGCGGCCAACAGCGCGCAGCACCTGGCGGATGCGCGCCATCATCTCGATGCCGGCACCGTCACCATCGCCTGCCTGGGGTGGCTCGGCATCACGACGATGGGCGCGTTGTCGCTGCTGTTCTTCTCGCGGATGGCAGTTGACATCGGGACGCTGCGTGGGCGGGCCCTGGCTATTGTGGCCGGCGAGCGCAGCCGTGGCGAAGCGCTGTCGCGCAACGACGAACTGAGCGACCTCGCGCAGGAGGTCGACAACCTGGCCGACGCCCTGGCGCGCCGCGAGCGCGAGCTGGAAATCGAGCGCCGCCACGTGATGCACCAGGAGAAGCTGGCGACGATCGGCGCGATGGCTGCCGGCGTGTTGCGCGAAATCGGCAACCCGATCGCTGCGATCGACGGTTATGCGCTCGCCATGCACGAGTCCCGGGCCCGAGGCGACTGCGGGCCGCCGGCCCAGAGCGCTGTGTGCGACCCCGGTCCCATCTTGCGCGAGACGGCGCGGCTGGCCGCCATCACCCACGAGATCTCGGAGCTGGCGGTGGCTCCGGCCGCACAGTGGCAGCTTGCGAGCCTGAACGACATCGTCATGCAGACGATCGGGCTCTTGCGCTACGAACCGCGGCTGGAACTGGTGCGGGTCGTCACGCAGCTCGATCGGCAGTTGCCCGCCGTGATGGCCATCGCCGACCGGCTGGTGCATTCGCTGATCAACCTGGTGATCAACGCCGCCGACGCGATGGTCACGCTGCCGTCGCGTGCGGGCCGCATCGAAATCGCAACCCACTTCGCCCCGGGCGGCGTCGAACTCAGCGTCACCGACAACGGCTGCGGCATGACCGAGGCGGTCCGCGAACGGGCCTTCGAGATGTTCTTCACCACCAAGCCGCCAGGCATCGGCACGGGTCTGGGCCTGCCGCTGTGCCGGGCGATCGCCCAGGATCACGGCGGCCGCATCGACATCGATTCGACGCCGGGCCAGGGGACCCGCGTCAGCGTGTGGCTACCGATCGATGCGATTGGAGCGCCGCTACATTAGCGGCATGAGTTCCTCGCTCCAGATCCTCGTCATCGACGACGAGCCGGCCATCCTGCAGATCCTCAGCGCCAGCTTGACGCGCGCCGGCCACTCGGTCGAGGTGGCGGGCAGCGGGCGCGAGGCGCTGATGCGCCTGACCAAAGGCGATGTGGAGGTCGCGCTGTGCGACATCAACATGCCCGACCTGACCGGCATCGAGGTCGTTCGCGAAGCGCGCGCCGCCAGCGTCGACACGACCTTCATCATGATGACGGCCTACTCGTCGATCGATACCGCGATCGAGGCGATGAAGGCGGGCGCTTTCGACTACATGATCAAGCCGTTGCGCTCCGAGGAGTTGACACAGCGGCTGATGCAGATCGCCGACCTGCGCGGCCTGCGCGGCGAGAACGAGGTGCTGCGCAAGCTGGTGCTGGGCCGCCGCGACGACCACTGCCCGACGCAGTCGCCGGCGATGCGAACGCTCGACCGCCTGATCGCCAAGGTGGCGCCCACCGACAGCACCGTGCTGATCAGCGGCGAGAGCGGAACCGGCAAGGGCGTGGCGGCACGCGTCATCCACCAGCAAAGCCCGCGCGTCGATCGGCCCTTCATCCCCGTCAACTGCGGCGCCATTCCCGAGAATCTGCTGGAAAGCGAGTTTTTCGGCCATACCAAGGGCGCCTTCACCGGCGCCGATCGGGCCCGCAAAGGGCTCTTTCTCGAGGCCGACAAGGGAACGATATTTCTCGACGAGATCGGCGAACTGCCGCTTGCGCTGCAGGTGAAGCTGTTGCATGTACTCGAGGCCAAGGAAATCCGCCAGCTCGGCAGCGAGCAGGTGCGCAAGATCAACGTTCGCATCATTGCCGCCACCAACCGCGATCTGCGCGAGATGACCAACGCGGGGCGCTTTCGCGAGGACCTGTACTTCCGCCTGAGCGGCTTCCACGTCACCGTGCCACCGCTGCGCGAGCGACGCGAGGACATCCCGGTTCTGATCCGCTACCTTCTCGATCGCGGGGCCGCGCGCTTCGGAGTCGGTGGCAAGCTCGCACTCGATCCGGACGCGGAAGAGATCCTGATCGCTCACGACTGGCCTGGCAACGTGCGCGAACTCGAGAACGTGTTGCAGCGGGCGACCATCCTGGCCGAAGACGGCCGCATCGCGGTGGCCGACTTGCCGCCGCAAATCACGCCGGTCATGCCGATCGGCGGCGGGAACTCCGCCGCGCTGCCGGGCAGCGGCCCGCTGCGCGAGCAGGTGCACGTCTTCGAGCACACGATGATCCTGCGCGCCATCGACGATTGCGATGGCGACCGCCGCGCCGCGGCGCAGCGTCTGGGCATCGGCTTGTCAAGCCTCTACCGCAAGCTCGAGGAGTATGAGCAAGCGCGCGGGGGTGAGGCAGTCGACGCCGGCTGAAACGGCGAACGCTGCGGCGAAACCGGATGGTCTGCTTCTTGCAACTTCGTGAGCATGAAGCTCAACCACTCCCCCAATGTCGTCGCCCGCTGTGTCCTGTCGCTGGTCGCGCTCTGCGCAGTCGGCACCAGGGTGAATGCCGGTCCCGCCGAAGATGTCATGCAAGCCGAAGTTTCGGTGCGCGAAGGTGACATGCTCACCGCGGTGGCGCTGTTTCGCAAGGCCGCCGACCAGGGCCACGGCGTAGCCCAGGCGCGTCTGGCCGACTTGCTTCACGCTGCCGAATTCGACAAGGAAGCCGTCGTGCTGTACCGCAAGGCCGCGGAGCAAGGCGAAGCGGCCGGCGAATTCGGTCTGGGCCGTATGTATGCCGATGGCATCGGGGTGGCGAAGGACCCCGTGCTCGCGTTGGAGTGGTACGGCAAGGCCGCGAAAAAGAACTTCCCTGAGGCGCTCGAAGCGCTGGCTCGCGCGCACCGCGCCGGCGACCTTGGCCTGACCCGCGGTCCTGATGAAGCCAACGCGCTCGAAAGCCGCGCCCGCGGCATTCGGCAGGCCGCACTCAAGGACGCCAAGTAATCTCGAATTTGGAGTCGATCGTGCGTCCATTCCCACGATCGGGAATCGGCCTCGCCGCCGCCTTTGCCATCACAGCGTCAGTGCTCGGCGGCAGCGCCGCCGCGGCCGATATCCAGCGCGGCGCCGCGCTGTATTCGACCCACTGCGCGTTTTGTCATGGAAGCAGCGGCACGCCGGTGATGCCGGGCGCCCCGAACTTTCGTCGCATTGAAAGCCTGATGCGCCCCGACATGCACTTGCTTGCCGTCATCCGCAACGGCAAGGGTGCGATGCCCGGTTACTTCGGCGTTCTGCGCGACCGCGAGATTCTCGATGTCATCGCACACTTGCGGACCCTGCGCTGATGAAACTTTGGTGGTTCTCCTCGAGCTTGGTGCTGGCTCTGGGCGGAGGCGTCGACACGGCGAAGGCGCAGCAGCCCGCCAAGCCTGCAGCAAAAGCCGCAGCGGGCGCTTGGCACGTTGTCGACAGCTTCGAGGTCGGTGAAACCGTCTACGTGCGCGCACTGACGGTGGAGCGCGAGCGAGACGCGATCTGGGTCGGCACCTCGGCCGGAGTGCACGAGGTCGATCTGAAGACGCAGAAGCCGCGCAACACCTTCACGCGCACGGAAGGCTTGGCCAACGAGTACGTGTTCTCGGTGGGTCTGGATCACCAGGGCAACAAGTGGTTCGGCACCAACGCCGGCGGCGTCTCGCGCTACCGCGACGGCAACTGGAAGACCTTCTTCCCGATGCATGGCCTGGCCGACTACTGGGTCTACAGCTTCACATCGCAGAAGGACGGCACGCTGTGGATCGGAACCTGGGCCGGCGTCAACAAGGTCGATCCGAAGACCGGCAAGTTCACGACCTATGTGCGCGAGCTGATCAACGAATGGGTCTACGGGCTCGGCGTCGATTCGAAGGACCGCGTGTGGTTCGGCACCGAAGGCGGCGTGTCGATGTTCGACGGCAAGGCCTGGAAGAGCTGGACCCACAAGGACGGCATCGGCGCGTCCAACACCGACCAGCTCAGCTTCAGCTCCAACACCGGCCTGGGCACCCGTTCGCGCCACGACCTCGCGACGATGAACGAGGGTCGCTCCACCTACAACCCGAACTACGTGTTCTCGATCCACGTCGGGCCCGACGACGCGATCTGGGCCGGCACCTGGGGCGGCGGTGTCGCGCGCTTCGACGGCAAGCGCTGGACCAACCTCACGGTTGCCGACGGACTCGCCGGCAACATCGTCTATTCGATCGCGCAGCACAGCGACGGCGCGTTCTGGTTCGGTACCAACCGCGGCGTCTCGCGCTGGGACGGCAAGCGCTGGCAGAACTTCGGCCGCAAGGAAGGCCTGCTCGAAGACAACGTCTATGCACTTGCCGTCACGCCGCAAGGCGAGGTCTGGGCCGGAACGCGACGCGGCGTGACGCGCATCGGACGCTGAAGATGACTGCGGCCCCCAAGCTCACTGCGTGCGCTGCCCCCGAGGGGGCGTTCGGTCCGCCTGCGAGCGGCCCGGCGCCGCCTGACGACCACCCATAGCCACAAGAAGGGAATACCGTGCGGCTCGGACACAAATCGATTGGCGTGCTGGTCATCGCACTCGGCGGGGGCGTCGCCGGCGCATATATGCTCGGCAAGCGTGCCGATCACGGCACCCTCGCGCCCGCCGTCTCGACCGCAGCGGCCGCCACGGACGTAACGGCCGGGGCCAGCAGAATGCCGGCGGCCGGCGCGCTCAAGGCCGCGGTTCCAGGCGCGGGGCCCAACCTGCAGGCACCGGCCGGCCACCCGCCGGTGGCCGAAGGTGGCGCGCCGCCGACACAGGGCAAGGTCGAGGTCGACCCGAAGGCGAAGTTCGTTCACTTCCGGGTCGGCAACCGCAACGTCAAGGACATCCTGAGCGAAGGCAACATCGTCTGGGTGGGCACGTCGGGCGGTGTGGTGCGCTACGACACCAAGACCGACAAGTACAAGCTTTTCGACACGCGCAGCGGCCTGCTCTCCAACGGCGTGTTCCACGTCAGCCGTCTCGACGGCAAGCTTGTGGTCGGCACCTACGGCGGCGGCCTGGCACTACTCGACGAGAAGACCGAAAAGTGGGAAATCTTCAATATCCCCGACGGCTTGGGCGACGCTTTCGTCTACGACGTGCTGAAAACCAAATCGGGCGACGTCTGGATCGCCACCTGGTCGGGCGTGAACCGCGTGCGCGGCGGCAATCTGCGCGACCGCTCGAAGTGGGATCTCTACACGGTGGACAACACCAAGGGCGGGCTTCCCAACGACTGGGTCTACGGTCTGGCCGAGGGCAAGGGCGGCGTGCTGTGGTTGGCCACCGAAGGCGGCCTGGCCCGCTTTGCCGGTGGCAAGTGGGACAACTGGAACCACTCCAAGGGCCTGGGCGCAGCCTACGAACTCGTGAAGAAGGACCAGGCGTTCAAGAACGACCCGGCCAAGGTCTCGAGCCACCATGCGCGGCAAAAGGAGGAGATGGGCCTGCAAGGTGTCGATACCGCCTACAACCCCAACTACATCATCTCGCTGGCGGTCGATCGTGCGGGCGTGGTCTGGGCGGGCACCTGGGGCGGCGGGCTGGCGCGCTTCGACGGTACGACGTGGAAGAATTTCACGGTGGCCGACGGCCTGCCCGGAAATCATGTGTTCATGCTGCACCAGACCGCCCAGGGGGAACTGTGGATCGGCACGAACAATGGCCTGGCGCGGCGCAAAGGCGATCGCTATGAAGTGCTGTCGACCGCCGACGGGCTGTTCTCGAACACCGTGTTTTCGATGGACAGCTCGGCCGACGGCAGCTTGTGGGTCGGCAGTTTTGGCGGCGTCGCGCATCTGACGGTTCCGCCGTAGGAGCTGCACGAGCTCGATCGCCTCAGCCGTCGAATCGGCCGAGCTTGCGCAGTTCGACGCGGGTGCGCGCAAAACGCAGTTCCAATTCGTCGATCAGCGCCGTCACACTGCCACGATTGCCGTTTGCAATCTGCTGCTCGATGCGGCAGCAGACTTCGAACATGCCGCTCGCCCCGAGACTCGCGCTGACCCCCGCCAGCTTGTGCGCTCGGCGCGAGAGTTCGACCGGTTCGCCGTTGTCGGCATGCTGCTTGATCGCGGCGATGGCCGTCGGCGTCTCGCTCAGGAAGTCCTCGAACAGTGAGCGCGACACCGGCGGCAAACCTGGTTCATCGAGCGCCGCCAGTTCGCTGACGATGCTCGCGTCAATCAGCGGCTGATCTATGTCATGCATGGGCAGCAGCGCGCGCTGGCCGCCCCAGCGCTTGACCAGGGCCTGCACGACGCTCGGCACGATGGGCTTGGCGATGTAATCGTCCATGCCCGCATCGAGGCAGCGCTCGCGGTCGCCGGCCAGGGCGTTGGCCGTCATCGCCACGATGCGCGGGCGGGAATGCGGCGCAAGCGTCGCAATGATGTGGCGCGTGGCTTCCAGACCGTCCATTACCGGCATCTGCAGATCCATGAAGACCAGGTCGTAAGGCTTGCTGCCAATCATCTCGACGGCCTCTTGGCCGTTGTCGGCCACGTCGCTCACATAACCGAGTTTGGCGAGGATGCCGACGGCCAGCTTCTGGTTGATCGCACTGTCTTCGACCACCAGGATCTTCATCGGCAGCCGCTGCGCCAGCGTCGGGTCGAGCTGCCGCGGCCGTGGGGGAGCGGCGGGCTCCCCGGGGTTCAGCACCTGTGCCAGCACTGCGAACAAGTGGGAATGATTGACCGGCTTGGACAGGAAGGCCGCAAAGTGGTGCTTGGCGCCGCTCTCGGCGCGCCGCGCCCCCGACGACACCAACACCAGCGCCGGCGCCGAGTCACCGCATTGAGCGCGAATGCTTTGTGCGAGCTGCACGCCGTCCATGCCGGTCAGGTTGAGGTCGAGCACGGCAACGTCGAAGCGTGACTCCGCTTCGAGCAGCGCGAGCGCGAGCCGGCCCCGGTTCGCCGTCACCACCTCCATGCCCCAACGCCGGCACCGCGCTTCCAGGATGTGCAAATGGGTCGGGTTGTCGTCGACAAGCAGAATGCGCCGGCCGGCCAGTTCCACCGCAGGGCCGCTGCGATAGCGGCTCGGCGCCATTTGCTTGCCCACGTCGACGGTGATGGTGAAGTGGAAGGTCGAGCCGCGGTGTTCTTCGCTGTCGACGCGCAGTTCGCCGCCCATCAGCTGCACCAGGCGCGAGCTGATCGCCAGCCCCAGGCCGGTGCCGCCGTACTTGCGCGTGGTGGAAGAATCGGCCTGCGAGAAGGCCTTGAAGAGATGCTGCAATTGCGCCTGCGAGATGCCGATGCCGGTGTCGCGCACCGCGAAGTGCAGCTGCACGCGCTCGGGCTCGGCCAAGATCGCGCTCGCGCTGATCCAGACCTCGCCGCGATCGGTGAACTTGACCGCGTTCGACAGCAGGTTGACGAACACCTGGCGCAGGCGCGCCGAGTCGCCGACCAGCCACTGCGGTATGCCCTCGTCCACGTCGTAGAGAAGGTCGATACCCTTCTCGGCGGCGCGCGGAGCCAGCATGTCGAAGGCCTCTTCGACACAGGCGCGCAATTCGAACGGCCGGCGCTCGAGTTCGAGCATGCGCGCATCGATTTTCGAGAACTCGAGGATGTCGTTGATGATGTTGAGCAACACATCGCCGCTGACACGGATCGTCTCGACGTAGCGGCGTTGTTCCGGATCGAGCGTCGTCTCGTCGAGCAGCGCCGTCATGCCGACCACGGCATTCATCGGGGTGCGAATCTCGTGGCTCATGTTGGCGAGGAACGCAGCTTTTGCGTCGGCCGCCTGCAATGCCTGTTCGCGCGTTGCCACCAGTTCGCCCTCGATATGGCGGCGCTCGTCGATCTCCTGCTCCAGGGTGGCGTTCGTACGCGAGAGCACCTCGGTGCGTTCCTTCACCCGCATCTCGAGCGTCTCGCGTTCGTGCCGCAACGAGAGCTCGGCGAGGCGCCGCTGGGTCACGTCGCGGACGATGCCGAGGTAGCGGTTGCCGCCGAGCGCCACGGTGTTGATGTCGGCGATGAGGCGTTGCCCATCCTGTCTGCGCAGCGCGACTTCGCCCTTGTTGCGGCCCGCTTCGACGACCCGTTCGAAATGGGTCATGCCCTCGCGCAAATCGTTCTCGTCAGGCCACAGCGTCTGGGCGATCGACATCGACAGCAGCTCGCTTTCCCGGTAACCAAGCATCTCGACGAGGGCCGGGTTGGCCTCGAGATACCGCCCGTTCGCGTCGAACACCAGCACGCCGTCGAGCGTCTGCTCGATGTAGGAGCGCAGATTGCGTTCGCTGCGGCGCAGCGCGTCCTCGGCCGCCTGGCGCTCGGTGATGTCGCGCAGGATGCCGCAGAAGTAGCGCTGCTCGCCGATTCGCATTTCGCTCACCCGCAGCTCGAGCGGCACCAGCGAGCCGTCCTTGCGTTGCCCGGTCACCGCCCGGCCGATGCCGATGATCTTGGGTGAGCCGCCGCCGAGATAGTTGGCGAGGTAGCCGTCGTGCTGTTCGCGGTCCGGTGGCGGCATCAGCATGTTGAGGTTGCGGCCGATCACCTCGTCGGCACGCCAGCCGAACAGGCGTTCGGCGGCCGGGTTGTAGCTCTGCACGGCGCCGCGCGTGTCGATCGTGAGAATGGCGTCGAGCACGTGGTCGAACACCACGATCTGCCGTGCCTCGCTCTCTTCACGCTGGCCGAGCGCCTGGCGCAGCGCGGCGGTGCGCTGATCCAGGGTCGTCAACGCACGCACCCGCAAGCCGCCGAGCGCACCGACGAGCGCTGCGAGCAGCAGGCTGATCGTGGCGCCCGCGCCCAACACCGCGAGAAACGGATCGGCGCCCGACGTGGCAAGGAACCCGGGCAGCGCGACGAAGTGCAAGGCCCAGCGTCGTTGCCCCCACTCGAAGTCGAGATCGCGCGTCAGCGTCGGGATAAATCCTCGGGCCAGCTCCTTCTGCAGCTCCGGACAGGTGAAGACCGGCAGGTCGGCGTCACGCACCTTCAGGCCAATCAGCGCGGCGTCGGGACCGAGCGTGCCGCCCACGGTGGGCAGCGCGGCGAAGGCTTCGATCAGAAAGCCCTGCAGCTCGGTTTCTCGCTCCGTCGCGGTGCGCGGCATCGCGCGGGTGGCGTAAATGGGGACCAGCAAGCCCCATATCTGGTCAGCCTCGGAATCGGTGGCCGACGCCGCCAGCGGCCCGGCCAGCGTGGTCTTGCCGGTGGCGATCGCGCGCGCCATCGCGGCGCGTGCGGCCGGGTCGTCGAGCAGGTCGGCACCCATGACGAATCGTGGCGCCGGCGCGATCCGACGCATGTAGGCCAGCGGAAAGTATTCGCTTCTCGATGCGCTGCTGTGGATTGCGTAGCCCGTCGCGCCATCAGCCCGCGCCTGCCGCTCGTGCGCCTCGCGCTCGGCGTCGGTCACCCGCGGCGCGTAGGCGACGAGCAGGCGACCTTCGTAGGGCTCGGCCGCTTCCAGCGTATCGAAGTAGCGCCGCCATTGCAGGCGGTCGAAGCTGTCCCGCGCGCCGATCAGGCCCGCTACCGAGCGCAGCGCGGTTTCATACGTCGTGAACCGGTGCTCGAGTTCCTCTTGAATGCGATTGGTGCGGTACTCGAAGCGGTTCGCGGTGCTGATGTGCGCTGACCGGCGGGCGTCGTGGGCCAGCCACGCGCTGATGGCAAGGCCGGACAGCAGGATAACGCAGGCGAGCACGGCGGCGAGGTGTGCGCCGTTGCGAAGGGGGAACTTCTCAGCCGGCACGGCGCTGGGCTGCAGCGATGACACGGCAGGCTCGGTCGAAGTCGGCATTCGGGGTATTGGGAGGTTGGCGACTCTCGGTTTAGAGCGCGTTCCGGCCGTGACAAGCCGGGCGACCCCGCACCGCGAATGCGCGAGTCAGTCCAGCGCGGCAGTCAGCAAGGGATCGAGGGCATCGTAGAAGTCGTCCGGGGACTGTGCAATGAGCCGTGCGAGCTCGGGTTGATATCGGGCCTCGCAGGTGGGTTGGATACCACACAGCACCGCTTGCGCGAGCTGGGTGACGAAGGCGTCCTCGTACGGCACGTTGTACAGCGGGATATGGATCGCCTGGCCGCGCAGGCTGTCGGGCCGTTCGCGGATCGCGCGCAGCAACTCGGCGGGCCTCTGGGACGTCGCGGCACGTGCCAATCGCGGCCCGTCCGGCCGCGCCGATCGCAGTGCCACGCACTTGAGCTGCTGGTCGTCCTCGAGCCAGCAGGACCACAGGGTACGCGCCGGGTCGGCATGCGCCTGCGCCGCGAGCGCCAGCAGCGAGGCGAACACGGCAGCGGCACGCCCGGCCCTCCCGGGCGTGGTGGTTGAATATGCGTCCATGATCAATGCCTTGGAAGCAGGGCTGGCCCCGAAAGTGTCTCTTCGACACGATGGCCCGGTGTTTGAGTGCCGGGAATATAACGTTCTGCCGTGAAGGTGTCGACTATACGAAATACGCCGGCGCCGCGTCGAAACTGACCGGCCTACGAGCTTGCCGGGCTTTTGCCCGGGCGGCCCTGAGCGGGCTGTCCGTCGGCCGTGCGCCTGTGCCGAGTTGGCCGAAGTCGGATTCCAAGAAAAGTGAAATCGATATCGATACGACCGACGCGAGTCTGGCCTCGATGTCGGGGACCGGACTCCCAAGGCGTCTGCTGCTGCGTCGGCCAGATGTGCGGGTGGTGGTTTGTTCCGGCTCTGCGGCTCATCCACCCCGCATCAACTCGCCCGCATCGATGCCGCGGCCCTCAGCCGCACTGCCCGACATCGCCGCAGGCGGTGCAGAAGTCGCAGCCGTCCTTGTGGATGACGGTGGCGTTGCCGCATTCGAGGCAGACCTTTCCGGCCAGCACGCGGCCGCGTGCGGCCGGGTTGCTCGACGCCTCGAGCACGCCCATGTTGCGCAGCGGGAAGCCTTCTTCGTCGAGCACGCCGAGCATCGCGTAACGGTGAATGATCAAGCGCGCCAAGTAGGCCACCGTCGACGGCCAGGTCTGCTGGCGGCGCTCGCCGTGTGGTAGACCCGGGACGAAGGCCATGAAGTGGCCCAGCGGCTCGGCGTAGTTGAGCAGCTTGCGCAGCTTCATGCCGATCCAGGCCGGGTCGATAACGCGCATGTCGAGCGACAGCAGCCGCGCCAACCCGTCGAGCGCGCGCGGGTAGTTGCCCGAGAAGCCGACTGCGCAGGGGCGCGTTGTCGACCCGGCCGTTCCATGGTCCTCGCGCGCCCCGCTGGCGCGGTCCGGCCCGGGCAGCGTCACCTCCTTCAGCGTCAGCGTGAACGCTTCGCCGGTTGCCGGGTTGTCGATGTCGACGGCCCAGGCGAGCGTGCCCGACGGTCCGGTGTGCGGTTCGTCGACGCTGAACATGGCGTCCATCACCGGCGTCGGGCCACCGCGGCCGAGGCGCGGTAGGGCCTTAAGCTGTTCGCAGCGCCAGCGGATCACCGCCGCGGTGGCCGCCACCACGCCCGGGAACAGGCGCCGCTCGCCGTGCGGCGGGAACGGCATCTCGAACGCGCGCTCCTCGGCCACGGTGGCCAGCGCGTCGAGCTTGAGTTGCAGCCAGGCCGGATCGTTGGCGCGCAAGTCCATCGACAAGGTCTTCGCCAGCGCGCCGAGGCCGCGCGGTTGTTCGGCGCCGTTGACCCAGACCTCGAACGGCTGCGGCGGGCCGCCGTCCTGGGACGCGAGTTCGCCGACGAACAGGGCGAAGTCGCCGAACGGGTGCTGCACCATGAAGGTCCAGGCCGGATTGCCCGAGGGCAGGTCCGGTCGTCCCGGCCAGCGCAGCGACGACAACACCGGCGCGGGCGGGCGCTCGAGCGCGAGGCGTCGGTTCGCATCGTCAATCTGCAACGGCGCGGCGGGCGCGGCAACGCCGGCCTTCGTCACGCTCAGCACCGATCCGAGCACGCTGTTCGGCCGGTAGGTCGCCAGACCCTTCAGGCCCGACTCCCAGGCTTCGAGGTAGAGGTGCTGGAAGTCGGCATACGGGTAGTCGGCCGGCACATTGACGGTCTTCGAGATCGCGGTGTCAATGTACGGCGCGACCGCGGCGACCATCGCCTCGTGCGCCTGCGCGCTCATCTCCAGCGCCGTTACGAAGGCCGGTGTCAGCGCCGCCGCGTCGCCTTTCAGGTGGCGGTAGAGGCGCCAGGCATGGTCTTCGACCGCGTACTCCTTGAAGCTGCCGTCGGGCATGCGCTTCTTGCGCGTGTAGCTCCAGCTGAAGGCCGGCTCGATGCCATTGCTGGCGTTGTCGGCGAAGGCGAGGCTGATCGTGCCGGTGGGCGCGATTGACAGCAAATGCGAATTGCGCAGGCCGTGGGCGCGGATGCGGTCACGCAGGGCCGGCGGCAGACGCGATGCGAAGGTCGTGCCGCTGAGGTACAGGTCGGCGTTGAACATCGGGAAGGCGCCGCGCTCACGCGCCAGTTCCACCGACGCCTCGTAGGCCGTGTCGCGCATCAGCTCGGCGATGCGCCGCGACATCGCGCGCGCCGGCGCCGCGTCGTAGCGCAGGTTCAGCATCACCAGCGCGTCGCCGAGACCGGTGAAGCCCAGGCCGATGCGACGCTTGTTGCGTGCTTCCTCTTGCTGCTGCGCCAGCGGCCACACGGTCACGTCGAGCACGTTGTCGAGCATGCGCACCGCCACCTGCGCGACCGCCGCGAACGCCGTCTCGTCGAAGCGCGCGGTTTCTTCGAACGGCTCGCGCACGAAGCGGGTCAGGTCGATCGAACCGAGGCAGCAGCAGCCGTACGGCGGCAGCGGCTGTTCGCCGCAAGGGTTGGTGGAGGCGATGCTTTCGCAGTACGACAGGTTGTTGTCGCGGTTGATGGCGTCGAGGAACAGCACGCCGGGCTCGGCATGGTCGTAGGTCGACCGCATGATCTGGTCCCACAGGTCGCGCGCCCGCCGCTTGCGGTAGACCCACGGCCCGCCGCCGCCGGGCTGCGCCTGCGGGAGGTTGTGTTGGTAGGCACCAGCCTCCTTCTGCGCCGGGCCCGGCTCGGCGGGGTGGACCAGCTCGACCTCGGTGTCGGCTTGCACGGCTTCCATGAACGCATTGGTCACGCCGACCGAGAGGTTGAAGTTCTTCAGGTCGCCGGCGTCCTTGGCGTGGATGAATTCCTCGATGTCGGGGTGGTCGCAGCGCAGCACGCCCATCTGCGCGCCGCGCCGCGCACCGGCCGACTCGACCGTCTCGCACGAACGGTCGAACACGCGCATGTAGCTCACGGGACCGGAGGCGCAGCTCCGGGTGCTGCCGACCCACGCCCCGCGCGGGCGAATGCGCGAGAAGTCGTAGCCGACGCCGCCGCCGCGCCGCATCGTCTCGGCTGCTTCGGTCAAGGCGGTGTAGATGCCGGGGTGGCCGTCCTCGACCTGTGAGATCGAGTCGCCCACCGGCTGCACGAAACAGTTGATCAGCGTGGCCGACAGGCCGGTGCCCGCGGCCGACTGGATACGCCCGGCCGGCACGAAACCGGCCCGCAGGGCCTCGGCGAAACGCAACTCCCAGTCCGCGCGCCGGACTGCAGGTTCAGCCTGCGCCAGCGCCAGCGCCACGCGCTGGTTGACCGCTTCGATGGAGCGTTCGTCGCCCTTGGCGTACTTTTCCAGCAGCACTTCTGCGCTTATTTCCTGGGCGGGCAGGTCGTGCAGGGTGTGCGGTGCTGATCGTTCGGCCTGATACATGCGTCAATCTCCTTGAGTTCAAAGCCGCAACTTAGTCCTTCCGCGATCTGCGGTCGTTGACCTGAGTCAGCGCGAAGTCGATGCGGTGTTCGATCGCGCGGCGCGCCACACCCGCGCGATCTGCTTGGCATAGGCCGGGCTGCGCTGGCGGCCCTCGATCTTGATCGCCTTCACGCCGAGTTCGATGAGTTCGGGCAGCAGGGCCAGGCCAGCACCGTTGTGCCGGCGACCATCAGCGCGTCGGCCCCGACCGCCACCGCGGTATCGACCGCGCGCGGTACCAGGGGCTCGGGTCGCGCGCGTCGGCTGGACGCGGCCTCGCCGCCAACACTTGTTAATGGTCAACAGATGCGCGATCCGACGAGGCTCAGCCGGCCACTCCGGCGGGCGTCAGCAGGCGCAGCATCAGCTCGCGCACGCTGCGAATCTGGTCGCCGAACGGCAGGGCACCGACACCGCGGAAGAACAAGCCTTTCTTCACGTCGCCGCGCAGTGCTGCGGCCAGCTGGGTGTCGATGCAGAACTGGCCCCAACCCGTCAGGCCGTCGCGCAGCCCGCATTGGGCCAGGCAGTCGAAGGCGAGCGTGCAGCGCGGCTTGACGTGTGCCACGCTCTGCAGCTTCGGCTCGGCCTTCAGGTAGCTCTTCAGCCACGGTGTAGCAATGGCGCGCGCAGGCAGGCCGGCCACGCTCGTGAACTCGACCATGTCTTCGTCGCGTGCCTGCGCCAGCACACGCTTGAATTCGGCGTGCGCGTCGCTCTCCAGCGTGACGGCGAACGGTGTGCCGAGCTGCACTGCGGCCGCGCCCAGCGCCTGGACGTGGGCGATGTCTTCGAAGCGGCGGATGCCGCCGGCCGCGATCAGCGGGATTTCCTTCTCGATGCCGGCTGCGCGCAGGAACGCGATCGCCTGCGGGATGACGTTCTCGAACTCGAAGCGTGGGTCGTTGAGGTCGTCGATCTTCGCCGCACCGAGGTGGCCGCCGGCCAGGCGCGGGTGTTCGATCACGATCGCATCGGGCAGACGTTTCCTGCGCTGCCATTTGCGCACCACTAACTGCACGCCGCGCGCGTCGGAGAGAATCGGCACGAGCAGCGCGCCCGGGTGATCTTGCGCGAGCTCGGGCAGGTCGAGCGGCAAGCCGGCGCCGACCACCACCGCGTCGATGCCGCACTCGAGCGCGCGCGTGACCGACGGGCCGTATTCGCTCACCGCGCGCATCACGTTGATGGCGAGCAGCCCGCGCCCGCCGGCCAGTTCGCGGGCGGCACGGATCTCGCGCCGCAGCGCTTCGAGGTTGGCCTCGTTGATGGCCTGCTTGGCGACCTGCGTGGCGGCCACGCCCGCCGGCAGGTCGCGGGTGCGCTCCATCAGGTCGGGGTGAAGGCGACGCAGGTCGACCGACGAAATCGTGCCGACGGCGCCGAGCGCGGCGACGCTGCCGGCGAGCCGGTGCGCCGACACGCCCACACCCATGCCGCCCTGGACGATCGGCAACAGCGTCCGGCCGCCCAAGCGCATCGGCGCCAGGGCACCGGCCTGAAGCAGCTTCATCAGGTCGCCGGCAGTCGCAGCAGAGTCGGCAGAGTCGGTGGCAAGGGTCATCGGGGTCGCGGCAAGGCACAAGCGCACCGCGTCGGTTGCAACTTGCGCACGGTAGCGGCCGGCTGCGACGGTGGTTTTGACGCAGATCAAGCGCCGCGCAGGATCAGGCCACCCGGTGGATCCAGCGCTGCAGGTACGGGCTGGTCGATCCAGGCAAAGCCGGTTTCTGTCGAACCCTGCGCTGCTACAGCGCCTGGCGATCGAGAAGCTGGACCCGCTGGCCGGCGCCGTGCATGAGGAAGGTTGGGCCTGGGTGGAGGCTCGCGCTGAGGTCGATTCCCATGCGCTGCGGCAGTTCGCGCCGTGCGACTGCGTGTTGCGTGAGCCGACGGCGCTGGAGCAGGAAGATCTGTACGCGCTGACTCGGCGCAGCGCCGAACTCGAACAGCAAGCGCGGGCCTGTTGCGCGTTGAACTGGCATCATGTGACCTGTCTTACGGCAATTCGGGACACGAGTCGAACACGCTCGGCATGACGCAGCCCAAGGTGTCACAGCTGCATCGGTACAAGCTTCAGAACATCTCGCTTGAGCGCCTGATGCAGGCGCTCGTACCGCTCGACCAGCGTGGCACGTGGCGCAGATCCCGCCGGCATCACGGGGCTGCATGAAAAGCGTCTTGCGCCGCAGTGGGCGTGCCCCGAGCCAACGAATCGACAACAAAGGTAGAGACAAACGTGGAGGCGCCTGCAGCTCTACTACTGTTTGGCGTGGAGACCAACCCGATCGCGTCGACTTGGGGGCTGTCGTCGGGAAACAAGACACGGGATGTCGTGTTGACCGAGGCCGAACTGGGGGAGGCGCTACGGCTAACGACTGCTTCGGCTGCGCTCCAGCGATCACCGCGGGAGGTGCCCCACTGTTAATACATGTTCGAAGCTGGAGACGTGTTCACGCCCAGAGCGGCGACGACGCCGGCCGATTTCGGCGTGCAGCGGAGCCAGGTCCACCCGCGCGCTGGCTTGCGTGCCAGCACCGAAAACATCGGCAGCCCCGCCAAGCAATTGCCTCTTCCATTCGACGATCTGGGTCGGGTGCAGCTCGAATTCCTTGCACAACTCATCCGTCCTCTTGTCCTCGCGCAGGGCGACCAGAGCGACCCGCGCCTTGAACACCGGACCGAGAGTGCGCCGTGTGCGCCACGCTGATTTTTGACCATCGAGAACTCGTTCTCGCGAACCCTTGATCGGCCCGGCCTCGTGCCCAAAGTCCGCACCTATCGCGTTGTTCACATTTGCGAAACCCTTCTGATAGAGTCCAAAGGCCAGCGCCGTTCATCAATATTGAACGCCAAAAGCACTTGAGTTCAATCCCGATTCGCTTGCCGCCAGTAGTGTGAGCCGTGGCCATTCGCCTCGGCGTGGTGTCTATCGCCGCGCGGGGCCGTCGCCGCCGCCTCACTCCGCGCGAAAGGATTCAGTGGTCGATCTGTTGGACAACCCGGCCGTTCAGTCCGCCGCCATACCGTTCGTCGTTGCCCTCGCGCTCGGTTTCTTGTTGGCCGGGACTCGATACCTCGTCGTCGCCGTCGTTTCGAGTTTCGTTGTCGTGCTGGCGCTCACGATCGGTTTCTCGATCACGCCAATGACGTCGGTGAAGAAGTTGGTCGTGGCGGTGGCCGCCGCCGCCGTGTTGGGGCTTGTCATCGAGATCGCCCGTGTCGACGCACGCCGGGTCATGGTGGCGGCGTTGGCGGTGGCCGCCGGAGCAGCTGCTGTGTGGACGCTCTGGCGCGTGTTGCAGCAACTGGAAGCGCCCGCTGCTTGGGCCGCCGCATTCGGTGCGTTCCTTCTCGCCGCCGCCACCATGGGCACCGCGATCACGGCGGGCACCGCGTCGTCGTTGCGAGCGGCCGTGACCAGCGCATGCCTTGGCTGGGGCAGTGGCGTGATGGCGTTGATCGGAGCGTCCGCGCTTCTGGCGCAGCTCGGTCTGGCTGTTGGCACCGCGAGCGCAGCCGCGGCGTTGGTCCAGTTGCTGCGCAAGCGTGAATCGCCGCTCGGCTGGACGGTCGTCGTGCCCACGGCAGTGGCGGCCGCGCTGATCGGCGCGCTGGCTTCGGCGACCGGCGAGCTGCGCTGGTACTGCCTAGTACCGCTGCCGCTCGCGCCGCTCGCCGCGCGGCTGGTTCCTGCCGACCCATCGACCCGGCCGTGGTACCAGGCCATCGCGACCGGGCTGGCTGTCGCAATTCCTCTGGCTGTAGCGATAGGCTTGGCCTGGTTCTCCGCGGCGCCGTCTTCGAACGCTGACTGATCCGCTTTTCCATTCCCTCTTTTTCAACGGAGATTTTTTCCATGACGCGCTTGCCTTCCCTTTTGATCGCCTTGCTCCTGCCGTTCGGCGCGATCGCCGCCCCGGAAACCTACAACCTGGATCCCACGCACACGATCGCGAACTTCTCGGTCCAGCACTTCGGAATGTCGACTGTGTACGGTCATTTCGAGCGCGCCACCGGCAAGGTCGTCCTCGACCGCGCCGCCCAGAGCGGATCGGTCGAAGTGAAGATCCCGACGACGACGATCTCGACCGGCGACACGAAGCGCTCCGACGGCCAGCGCTCGCGCGATGAGCACCTGCGCACGACCGATTTTTTCAACGTCGCTGAGTTTCCGGACATGACATTCAAGTCCACCAAGATGAACTTCGTCGGTGACAAGATCCAGTCGGTCGAGGGCACGCTCACGCTGCTAGGGATCACGAAGCCGGTCACGCTCACGGCGACCAGCTTCAACTGCGGTGCCAATCCGATGAGCAAGAAGGAAATGTGCGGCGGCGACCTCGTCGCGAGCGTCAAACGCAGCGACTTCGGCATGAAATACGCCGTGCCCGCCATCAGCGACGAGGTCAAGTTGATGATTGCCGTCGAGGGCTACAAGGAGTAGCCAAGGCAGGGCGTCGTCGCTGCTTCACATTCATCGACGCAACGGCCACAAGATCCGCCGGAGCGCCCCTAAGACCAGCGGGTTACTCGCTGGGCCCATCTCTCCAATCTTCATAGGCCCAGTGAGACCCCGGCGTACACGTCGGAACTCTGCCCGAAACTGCCTAACAGGAAGGTGAACAGGGAAACCTACCTCCGACGCCCTCGGTTTCGCGACAGACCCGGGCGGGCTCGAGCTACGGGCATTCTTCAAGCTTGGAATCGGCAAATCGATTGGCGCTCATTCGACACTGGAACGAATAGGCGTCGACTCCGTGCTCGAGCCGTTCTGGGTGCTGTCGACCCCGATCCGCTTGAAGATCATCAGTGCGGTCTGCAGCGGCGCGAAGAATGTCTCCGAGCTGTTGGCCGAGATCGATACGACGCAACCGAACATGTCGCAGCACCTGAGCACGCTCTATCGCTGCGGCGTGTTGACGAAGCGTCGCGACGGCACCCAGATGTATACCGGCTGCAGAGCGAGCGCGTGTCGACCCTGTGCCGCGGCGTGCACGCAGGTCGCGATCGAAGTCGACAGCGACGCGAAGATCAGCCCCGCCGACCGTCTGCTGCCGGCGATGCACCGTTGAAGGCTCGATCAGCCTCGCGGCCTGAGAATTCAACGGCGCCTGTCGCAGGCCCGTCACAAGCGCTCGGCAGCGCCGCGTGGGTCGCAGATCGCAGTTGAACGCTGCCCATCGACCGGACAATTTCGCCGGGTGACACTCGCTCAAGGGCGCGCCGTCAGGTCGCGAATGATGACCCGGCAGTTGATGCCGTGCGGCGCAACCTCTCGCCATTCGACCTCACCTCCAAGCTGCTTCACTCGCTTGCGCACACCGCCCAGTCCGAGACCGTGCGACCAGCCGCGCGGGTTACGGCCGACGCCGTCGTCGGTCACGGTGAGGTCGATGCGGTCGTTCTCCAACCTGAGTTCGATATCGAGCCGTCGCGCCCGGGAGTGCGCGATTGCGTTGCTGACCAGCTCGCGCAGGATGCGGGTCAGCGCCGACCAGTGCACGACAGTGAGCAGGATGTCTTCGTCGAACACGAACGTCCACTTCAGTTCGACGTCCGCGGCGCTCAGGCGGTGCGCAAGGTCGGACTTCCATTCGGCCGCGGCATGCGACAGGCGGTGATTCGACGCCGCCAGGCCGCGCGTCAGTGTCTTCAGGTCTTGCAGCGTGTGCCGGACGTAGTCTTCCATCTCCGGCGATTGCGCCTTGTACATCAGCGTCAGCAGGCGCGCGCCGATGTCATCGTGCAGGTCTTGTGCCAGGCGCAAGCGCTCTTCGCTGCGGCCTTGTTCGACGGCCTTGTCAAAATGCACCGCGCGGCGCAATTGCTCGACGATGCGATTGGTGAGCAGCGCGTCTTCGGAAGTGAACAGGCGCCGGCCGCGCTGGGCGAACCGGATCACCACCGAGCCGCGCGGTGTCGCATCGCCGCCGAGCAGCGGCACCGGTACCAGCATGCTCGAGCCGTCGCCGGCGATACGCGTCTGGGGCGTGCGCCAGGCGACCACATTGACCTCGAGAGGCTCGAACAGGTCGCACAGCATCTGTGACAGCAGTGCCGGCGTGCGCTCAGGTTGTGCCTCGACCGCGCGTGCGATGCGGTAGAGCTGCTCGAACATGCGCTCGGTGGTGACCATGCTGCTGCCTTGCAACTGGTTCAGCATCCACTGCCGCACGCCTGAATACACTGCCAGCGACACAAACAGAGACAGCATCAGCGTCGCGAACTGGCCAAGGGCGAATACCGATACGAAGAGCAGGTCGAGCGAGGTGGCCACCGTGCTGATCGCCGCGACCAGCGAGAACTCGCGCATGAAGTTCTGCGACTTCACGAGGAAGGGCATCATCATCAGCAGCGAGCCGAGAAATGCATACCAGACCATCGAGGCGATGTCGGCGATGTTGTGAAGCGCTCCCGGCAGGCGTTCGGCGGCGGCGAGCGCGACGCTGAGGAGCGCCCAGGTCGCGACAGTGACGATACCGAAGCGACGCAGCACTATCACAAGCGGGTGCGGCTCAATCTGATACGACCAGCCCAGCAGCGCGATGGCCATCAGCCCCAGCCCGAACACCGCAGCCTGCGTCCACCACCATGCAGCGGGCAGCCAGCCGCCGGCGAACGCTCCCACCAGAGCCAGCGCGCCACCCCAGCCGATCAGCGCGATCCAGCCCGAGCCGGGCAGCCGGCGCGGATGCAGGCATGCAGCGTTGACCATGGCCGCCGCGGTGACGAGGTCGAAAGCCATGCGCACCGGCATGTCCCAGCGCGCGAAGGCCGCCGGCATGCCGAACTCGAGCGTCGTCTCCACCGCAATGAACAGCAGGTTGCCCGCCTGGCACAGGGCCATCACCGCATAAAGCAGGGTGCGCCCCGAGGGGTGCGCCAGCAGAACCACCACTCCCGCGAGGTACAGCGCCAGACCGAACGAAGACAGCAGCCAGAACATGATCGGCAGGCCGGTCAGACCGCGCGGCGCCGGCCGCATCTCGACCTGGGAGCCATCGGCGAAGATCAGCTTGACCCGGTTCTGCGCGAACACGTCGAAAAGCTGCGCTTGCGTCAACAGTTGACGCGCGCGCTCGGTGTCCCGGATGACCCAGCGCGGCGAGCGTTGCAGCACCAGCGCCTCGGCCGCCACTACCGAGCCGTCGGCGGCCATCACGCCGGCCAGCCGGCGGCCGATATGAGCCTGCAGCGTTGCATCGGCGCTCGCTGCGAGTTCGATCGGGCCGTAGGCATCGGCCCGCCAGGTGGCGTCGATGTGCGCCGCCGACGCCAGAGCGCGAATCATCGCGAAGACAACGCCGCAGCCCAGCAGCGCGCCGATCACCAGCAGTCGCAGCCGCCAACCCGACCACCGAGGTGCCGCGGGAATCGGGCCCGCGCCGCGGTCACCCAGTCCGGAGTCGAGCCCCGAATCGGCGGTGTTGCCGAAGCTCCCGGTCCACGCTGGCCAAGCCCGGCCGAGCGCGCTGTGCATGCCGGTGGTGCGCGCAGGATCCGTGCCGACGTGCGCCACGGCGGCAACTCAGACCAGACCCTGCTTGCTGGCCAGTACCGCCGCCTCGGCGCGGCTCGACACATTGAGCTTCTTGTAGATCGACTTGATGTGGTCGTTCACGGTGAACCACTTGATTCCCATCAGGTTCGCGATCTCCTTGATCGTGAACCCCTTGCTGAGGTAGGTCAGCACCTCGCTCTCGCGCGGCGTCAGCCGCTCGTGGTCGAGCGGCGCCGAGCGCTCGAGCGGGACCGGTCGGCTGCTTTGCAAGCCCGACCCGAGCGGACCCGGTCCGGAGTTCGGCGCGGCGCCGCCCAACGGGCCCTGGCGAAAATGCGTGAGCAGGCGCCGCGCGATCGCCGGCGACAACGGTGGCTGGCCGCGCACGATTTTCTGAAGTTCTTCGACCAGCACCTCGAACCGATCTTCCTTCAGAAGATAGCCGTCAGCACCACATTGCAGCGCGGGAAACAGGTGATCGTCGTCGGAGTAGAGCGTCGTGACGATCTTGGTGGCCGGATAGGCGCCGAGTTCGGCGAGCAACTCCATACCGTTGCCGTCCGGCAATTCGAGGTCGACGAGAATCAGCTTGAAGGGGTCGGGGCTTTGAGCACCTTCCGGTAGAAGGCCGATCTGGCGGCGTGCCGTTTCCAGATCGCCAGCCTCGGTGATCACGAGGGCATCGCTGAAACTCTCGCGCACGACGCGCGTCAGGAAGCTCCGAGCGACCGGATTGTCCTCAACGATGAGTACCTTGACTGGCATGCGCCTCGGCCCGCTGTTCTTGTCTTTGCTGCATGGTAGCGCAATCGGCACGGGCCAAGATGCGCGTGCACCCGGCGCAGCACGTCACAAGCCGCGGTCGACGCAGCGCGGCCGGTCGCGCGCAGTCGGGTCATGGATTGACCATCACCAGCTTGCCGCGCACCTGCCGGCTGCCCATGCGCGCGAAAGCTTGCGGCAGTTCCTTCATCGGCAGGCGTTGGTCGACGACCGGCTTCACCAGGCCGCGCGCGTACCACTGCGCCAGCTCGGCCAGCGCCTTCGCGTTCGCCTGCGGTTCGCGGCGCGCGAACTCGCCCCAGAACACCCCGACGATCGACGCACCCTTGAGCAGCGCCAGGTTCCAAGGCAGCGCCGGAATGCCGCCCTGCGCGAAGCCGACCACCAAGTAGCGACCGCGCCACGCAATCGAGCGAAACACCGGCTCGGCGAGGTCACCACCCACCGGGTCGTACACCACGTCGGGCCCCTTGCCGTCGGTCAGACGCTTGATCTCGTCGCGCAGGTTCGCCGTGCTGTAGTTGATCGTCGCATCGGCCCCAAGCTCTTTGCACAGCGCACATTTCTCATCGCCGGACGCCGCTGCGATGACGCGTGCGCCAACCGCCCTGGCGATCTGGATGGCGGCTGTGCCGACCCCACCGGCCGCGCCGAGCACGAGCACGGTTTCGCCGAGTTTCAGCGCGGCACGGTCGAGCAGCGCGTGGTGCGTGGTGGCATAGGTGAGCACGAATGCCGCCGCATCGTCGAACGCGAAACCCGCCGGCAGCGGCATCACGAGCGCGGCCTGCACGACGGCGTGGGTGCCGAAGCCGCCGGTGCCCCCGAACGCCGCGACCGCATCACCGAGCTTCACGTCGGTGACGCCTTCACCCACCGCATCGATCACGCCGGCGTACTCGGAACCGGGCACGAACGGCAACGGCGGCTTCATCTGGTACTTGTTCTGCACGATCAGCAGATCGGGAAAATTCAGGCTCGCCGCGCGGATTGCGACCCGCACTTCTCCTGCCCGCGGCTCGGGCGTTGGCAGCTCTTTCCAGACCAGTGCATCGACGCCGATGGGGTTCTCGCAAAGCCAAGCGTGCATGGGGTTCTCCTCGCGTGTGAATGCTGCGGGTGCAGTGACGCGGGTGATGATACGCAGCCACCCCACGGAGCTGCGTCACCGACGTGACGACTCCATACAATCGATGCATGCGCATCCTGATCGCCAACGACGATGGTTATCTCGCACCCGGCCTGGTGGCACTCGTGAAGGCCTGCGAGGGGCTCGGCGAGCTCGACGTGGTGGCCCCCGAGCAGAATGCGAGCGGCACCTCGAACTCGCTGACGCTCGGCCGGCCGCTGACGGTGCACACCGCGAGCAACGGTTTCCTGTACGTCAACGGCACGCCGTCCGACTGCGTGCATCTGGCGTTGACCGGCGTGCTGCCGCAGCGGCCCGACCTCGTGGTTTCGGGCATCAACAACGGCGCCAACATGGGCGACGACACGCTGTACTCGGGCACCGTCGCAGCGGCGATGGAAGGTTTTCTGTTCGGCATCCCGGCGCTCGCTTTCTCGCAGGTCCGCAAAGGGTGGGGCGATCTCGATGCCGCGGCGCGCGTCGCGCGCAGCGTCATCGAACAGGTGCTGCGCGACCCGCCGGCGCGGTCGCCGTATCTGCTCAACGTCAACATCCCGAACCGCCCCGATGCCGACGGCCTGCCGCGAGTCGTCACGCGACTGGGCCGCCGCCACGCGAGCGAACCGCTGATCCGCCAGACCAGCCCGCGCGGCGAGACGATGTACTGGATCGGCCCGGCCGGCGACGCGCGCGAGGCCGGCCCCGGCACCGACTTCCACGCAACCGCGGGCGGGCAGGTGTCGATCACGCCGCTGCAGGTCGACCTGACCGAGCACGCTGCCGTTCCCGACTGGTCAGATTGGCTCGCCAGGGCGGCCCCGTGAGCGACGATCGACGGCGCGCAGCCCGATTCCCGCTGCGCCTGGACGAGCTGAGTTCGCGCGACAAGGACGCACGCCCGCAGATTACGGCTGCCGCTGAGCCGGTCAACGATGCCGCGCCGAAGCTGCGTGCCACTGCCGCCGCGGCGCGCTCCCTGCTGCGGCCGCAGCGGCCCGTCGAACACGCCCACGCCGATGCAGCGCGGCGCGGCGCGCCCTCCGGTCTGGGTCTCGACTCCGCCGACGTGCGCAAGCGCATGGCGCAACGGTTGCGTGGTGCAGGCGTCACCAGCGAAGCGGTGCTCAATGCGATGGCGACCGTGCCACGCCATTTGTTCGTGGATGCGGCGCTCGTCACGCAGGCCTACGAAGACACCAGCCTGCCGATCGGCCATGGCCAGACGATCTCCAAGCCGTCGGTGGTCGGCCGGATGATCGAACTGCTGCTCGGCGGAGCGACAGCGCGACAGTCCGGCGCGCTCGGTCAGGTGCTGGAGATCGGTACCGGCTGCGGCTACCAAGCCGCCGTGCTGTCGCTGCTCGCGAAACAGGTGGTGTCGCTCGAGCGCCTGCAGCCGCTGCATGACAAGGCACGCGCGTTGCTTGCGCCGCTGCGGCCTGCCAACCTGCGGCTGGTGTATGGTGACGGCATGCGCGGGCATCCGCCCAACGCGCCTTACGACAGCATCATCGCAGCCGCCGGCGGTGACGAGGTGCCGAGTGCCTGGCTCGAACAACTCGCGGTGGGTGGCCGGCTGGTTTCGCCGGTGCGCCGTCCCGGCACCGACCGGCAGGTGCTGATGGTGGTCGATCGGACCGAGCAGGGCTTTGACCGCAGCGTCTTCGAGGCGGTGCATTTCGTCCCACTAAAATCCGGCCTGGTTGAATGACAAAGATGGACAGCATGGGGATCGAATTGAAACGGGCGGGTGCGCTGGTGTTGGGAGCCGCGCTGCTGGCCGGCTGCACCATCAAGCCGAACCGCGCGCCTGTCGAAGACCGCGCTGCCGGTGGCAGGGCGCCCATCGCCGGCGCGCCATGGAGTTCCGCTGCGACGCCGACCGATGCCATCAAGCCGCCTCCCGGTGCCGACAACGGCGGCAAGGCCGGCTATTACGCGGTGAAGCCCGGCGATACGCTGATCCGCATCGGGCTCGAGAACGGCCAGAACTGGAAGGACCTGGTCAAGTGGAACGGCCTCGACAATCCGAACATCATCGAGGTCGGCCAAGTCCTGCGCGTCGTACCGCCGGGGATGGACCCAAACGCGGCTTCGAGCAAGGCGGTCACCACCGCACGGGTCGACACGCGACCGCTCGACGCGAAGGGCGTGGCGCCGGCAGCCGCCGGCGCTGCCCTGGCATCCGCGTCGGCCCCTGCCGCGTCGATGCCGCTGTCGGCCCCCACGCCAACCGCTGCCGCGCCGGTGACCGCTGCACGCGAAGGCGATGATGACGTGACCTGGGCCTGGCCTTCCGCGGGCACGGTGGTCGCAGCGTTCGACGAAGGCAAGGTCAAAGGCCTGTCGATCGGCGGCAAGGCGGGCGATCCGGTGCTGGCCGCGGCCGATGGCAAGGTGGTCTATGCCGGCTCGGGTCTGCGCGGTTACGGCAACCTGGTCATCCTCAAGCACAACAACACCTACCTCACGGCCTACGCCCACAACCAGACCTTGTTGGTAAAGGAAGACCAGGTCGTGCGGCGCGGCCAGAAGATCGCCGAGATCGGGTCGACCGATAGCGACAGCGTGAAGTTGCACTTCGAAATTCGCAGGCAAGGCAAGCCGATCGACCCGGCGAAGCTGTTGCCGACGCGCTGACAGGCGCATGAACGGGGCGAGACCATGGCCAGAAAGCGCTCACCGCTGGATGGACATGCGCCCGTGCCGAGCCGCGGCGCTAACGGCAGCGCGTTCCCGAGCGGCCTGCCATTGCGCGCGAATGGGTCGGAGCCCGCGATCGACCCTGGTCCCGAAATCGAAATCGATCTCGACCCGAAGATGGTCGACGATGACACCGCCATCGCCATGGTGTCGAGCGAGCGCGTCGAACTCCCCGCCGGCGAGTCCGAGATCGGCAACACCCTGCAGGTCTATCTGCGCGAGATTCGCCGCGCGCCTCTGCTGACACCGCAGGAAGAATTTGACACCGCGACGCGCGCGCGCCTGGGCGACTTCGGGGCGCGCCAGGCGATGATCGAGCGCAACCTTCGGCTGGTCGTGAGCATCGCAAAGAACTATCTCGGCCGCGGCCTGCCGATGCCTGACCTGATCGAGGAAGGCAACCTCGGCCTGATGCATTCGATCGGCAAGTTCGAGCCGGAACGCGGGTTTCGCTTTTCGACCTATGCGTCGTGGTGGGTGCGCCAGAGCATCGAGCGCGCGATCATGCATCAGGCCCGCCTGGTGCGATTGCCGGTGCATGTGGTACGCGAGCTCAACCAGGTTCTCAAGGCTCGACGTGCACTTGAGGCGGCGGCCGCCAGTGCGGGTCACAGCGATCGGCCGGTACGGGTCGAAGACGTCGCGGCCGCCGTCGGGCGGCCAGCCATCGAGGTCAGCGCGCTGTTGAAATTCGCCGAGCAGCCGACCTCGCTCGATGCGCCGCTCGAACGCAATCAGGGCGATAGCGGGCAGGAGTCGGTGCTTGACGGCGTCGCCGATGACGGCGCCACCGACCCGATGAGCCTGACCTTGAGCAACGAGGTCGAGATACTGCTGCACAACGGCCTGGATGAGCTCACCGACCGCGAGCGTGAAGTGGTCGCCGGTCGCTATGGCCTGGGCGACCGCGAGCCGGAAACGCTCGAAGTGCTCGCCGAACGCCTCGGGCTCACGCGCGAGCGCATCCGGCAGATCCAGCAGGAGGCGCTGCTGAAGCTGCGGCGGCGCATGGCGCGCCACGGCGTAGACCGCGATTCGATCTTCTGAGCCGGTCCTGCCTCCGACGCATTCAAGGCAGCCAACGAATGAAGAGAAGTGATTTTCGCTTTCTCGATCGGCTGCGCGTGCGCTGGGCCGAAATCGACGCGCAGAAAATCGTCTTCAACGGCCACTACCTGATGTACTTCGACACCGCGCTGGCCGGCTACTGGCGCGCGCTGGCGATGCCCTATGCGCAGACGCTCGAGCAGCTTGGCGGCGATCTGTTCGTGCGCAAGGCGACCGTCGAATACCAGGCCTCGGCGCGCTATGACGACATGCTCGACATCGGCGTGCGTTGTGGGCGCATCGGCAACGCGTCGATCGTGTTCAGCGCTGCGGCGTTCCGGCAGGACCAGCTGCTCGTGTCGTGCGAGCTGGTCTACGTGTTCGCCGACCCGCACAGCCAGACTTCGAAACCGGTACCGCCGACGCTGCGCGCGGTGCTGCTGGGCTTCGAGGCCGGCGAGCCGATGGTGGAGGTGCGCGTGGGCAACTGGCATGTGCTCGGCAAGCACGCGCAGGCGATCCGAACCGAAGTGTTCATCGGCGAGCAGAAGATTCCGGTCGAGATGGAATGGGACGACGCCGACGAGCATTGCGTGCACGCGGTCGCGTTCAACCGCTTCGGGATCGCGCTAGCCACCGGCCGGTTGCTGCAACCCGAATCGGGCGTCGCGCGCATCGGTCGGATGGCGTCGATCCAGGCTGTGCGCGGCAGCGGGGTGGGGCGAACGGTGCTCGAGTTGCTGCTGCAGGCCGCCAGGGAGCGCGGCGATGTCGAGGCCCGGCTGAATGCGCAGACCAGCGCCCAGGGCTTCTACGCGCGCGCCGGGTTCATTCCCAACGGGGCAGTGTTCGAAGAGGCGGGCATCGCGCACGTCGAAATGACACGGGCACTGTGAGCGCGGCCGCGTGCCGGCCTCAGAGCGGCGCGACGACGATGCGCTTACCGCGACGTTGCGCCGTCGGTCCGGGCCGGACGCCGCCGTGCGTGGCCTCGGTCGGCAAGATGCCTGCCGGGACGGACGCGAGTTCGGACTCCGAGACCACCGCCTCCTTGACCGGCGCCTGGGTCACGCCATCGACGTGGCGCGGCGGCCAGTTGCGAAGCAACGCGCGCCGCAGCAACGCGACCTCGCCGTCAGCGCTGAAACTGCGCTCGAATACATGCGTGACCTGTCGGCGCCCGACGCGCTCGGTGATGATCAGCGTCGAGCAAAGGGTGCCGTAGCTCTGGTCGGGCGTGAGAATGTGGGCCGCGGAGAGTTGCCGTTCCCAAGCAATTGCAACGCCGGTCCGCGGCAACGCCGAGTCAGCGGCGATGCTGCGATCGCCGAGGGCCGCGAAGAGTTGCATCGCGAGCTCGTCGGCCGAGGCGGCCGAGTCGATGGCCGCACTCAGCCTGGTTTTCAATGACACGACCTTCGGCCAGGGCGCATCCAGACCGCCGTTGGACAGTCCATATATGCCCGCCACAAGACGCTTCGGGTGCGCGCCCGTGTTCGAAGCCCAGAAACATTCGCCCTGCTGAAAGTCTGCGGCGATCAGGTTGAAACCGTTGTAGCCCGACAGGGCAGTTCGCATCCAGAAACTGTCCGCTGGCTCGAGCGCGGAGAGCCAGTCCGTCACGACCCTGCCGCGCGACGGCGCATCGGCATCGTTGAGCAGCGGAGTGCGCACGTTGGTCAGAAGCGCGAGCCGGCCGCGGGCAGTGAGCCCCAGCCAGGTGCCACCGGATTCGAGGTCACGCCCGCCCAGTACCGACGCTGCACCGGGCTGCGGCGTCCACCACGCGAGCGGCGCGGCCGGGCGCCGGAAAAACTCGTCGCGATTCGACGCGACAACGAGCGGGAAGCGCCGGCTCCGATCGATCGCGAACGCTACAAGGCACATGCGACGAACACCTCGCAGTGGCGCATCCCATCGAGCATCGGCAGCAGCGCCCGCGCCTGCGCTTCGATGTCCGCTTGCAGTTCAACGGTGATGCCGGCGGGATCGCGCATGGGGTCGGTCGAGTAAGTTTCCATCCAGGTCTGCCACCCGTCGACCTCTTCTGGTCGGCACAGCAGTCGTGCGATCAGTTGCGGGTAGCGCTCGCGCAACTGCATTTGAAAGGTCTGCACCGTTGCGATGTCGAGCCCGCGCAGACGATAGTAGATGAACAGTTCGCGCATGACACCTGATGGGCGAGGACGACTCGAAGGGTGCGTGACTTCCTGACGATTGCGCACTGAGCGCGCTGGATGCAGCGGTCGTCAGATGGGCAGCGCAGCCTCGGAATGCACGGCGTACGGCAGATCACCGCGGCGCAGACGCACGCCATCGACAGCGCCCAGATGCAGGCTGCCGCTTTCGAGCGAAGCGAGCTTCACCTCGATCAGCGCCGCCGACCCGGCGGCTCCCGGCGACTGCGCCGCGTTGACGACCATGCCCGCTGGTTGACCGGCATCGGCACTGTGGAACACCTCTTGTCCGGCATGCGCCATGTCATCGCAGTCGAACAGGAACATGCGCCGCTTGATCGTGCCGCGGTACTGACTCCGCGCCACCACCTCCTGCCCCGGGTAGCAGCCCTTCTGAAAATCGACGCCGCCGACCAGCTCGTAATTGAGCATCTGCGGTACGAATTGCTCCGCGGTGGCAGCTTCGATGAGCGGAATGCCGGATTGCACTTCGAGCCAGCGCCACGTGTCCATCGCCACAGGCAGCGCACCCGCCACGCCGTCCGACGAGGCCAGCGCAACCATGCATCGAGTCACGCCGCGCGCATCGGGCAGGCGCACCAGCGATCCAGCGGCCAGCTCATGTGAGCCCCAGACCGGCGCGTCGCCGATGAGCGCGCGTGCGCTGTCACCGATCACACCGTGCAACGCAAGCTCGGCACTCGCATCGGTGAGCTTGCATTGCGCGCGCAGCACGAACATCGAAAGGCGCTTCAGCGTGGCCGCCAGCACGCTCGCCGAACACGCCAGCAGCAACTCGTCGTGCGCCAGTTTCCAGACGACGAAGCTGGCCTGAAGGCGACCCTTCGCCGAGCAAAATCCCGCGAGACGGGCCTGCGACAGGCCGAGCGTGACGACGTCGTTGGTCAGCTGGCCCTGCAGAAACTTCACGGCGTCCGCGCCGCGCGCGCGGATCAGCCCCCAATGGCTGAGGGGCACGCTGCCCTCGAAGATGAATTGCGTTTGCATGCCCGATTATCATCAGCGCCCATGGTTCTTGTCTCATCGGGGTTTCAACGTTCGCGCCGCTCGATCGGCGCGCCAGGTCAATGATCGCCTTGCGCGCGTTTGTGGTCCTGGTCGTGCTGGGGATGGCCGCCGTCGCCGGAGCGGCGGGCTGGTGGCTGAACCGGCCGCTCGTCCTCGCAGCCGAGTCGGTCGAGGTGTCGGTTGAACTCGGCTCGCCGCCGCGCGAGATCGCAATGGCCTGGGTGAAGGCCGGCGTTCGGGCACCGCCTGCGCTGCTCTACGAATGGTTTCGCTGGTCGGGGCAGTCACGCAAGATTCGCGCGGGCAGCTACGAGATCTCGCGCGGCGTGACGCCGATCGCGCTGCTCAACAAGATGGTGCGCGGTGACGAGACGCTCGCGGTCGTGCGCCTGATCGAGGGCTGGACCTTTCGCCAGTTTCGCGCCGAACTCGCGAAGGCCGACGCGTTGAAGCCCACGACCGCCGGCCTGAGCGACGCGCAGATCATGCAGGCGCTGGGTGCGGAGAACGTCGCGCCGGAGGGCCGCTTTCACCCCGACACCTACGCGTACAGCAAGGGCAGCAGCGACCTCGCCGTGCTCAAGCGGGCATACCGGGCGATGCAAAAGCGCCTCGAAGCGGTGTGGCAGGAGCGCGCACCCGACACCCCGCTGCGTAGTGCCGATGACTTGCTTGTGCTGGCCTCGATCGTCGAGAAAGAGACCGGCGTGGGCGCAGATCGTGGCCGGGTCGCCGGTGTTTTCGTGAACCGGTTGCGCATCGGCATGCCCCTGCAAACCGACCCGACGGTGATTTATGGGCTGGGCACGAGTTTCGATGGCAACCTGCGCAAGCGCGATCTGCTGAGCGACACACCGTACAACACCTACACCCGCAACGGCCTGCCGCCGACGCCGATCGCCATGCCGGGCAACGCTGCGTTGCTGGCAGTGGTGAAACCCGAGCCGACGAAGGCGCTCTTTTTCGTCGCGCGCGGCGATGGCAGCAGCGAATTCAGTGAAACTCTGGCCGAGCACAACCGCGCGGTGAACCTGTACCAGCGCGGCGGCCAGCGCGGCAAATAGGGCAGGGCAGGTCGAACGTTTTCGTGAGCGGCAGATTCATCACCTTCGAAGGCATCGACGGGGCCGGCAAATCGACCCACATCGACGCGGTGGCGCAGCGCCTGCGCAGCGCCGGTGCGACCGTCGTCTGCACCCGCGAACCTGGCGGCACGCCGCTGGCGGAGCGCGTGCGCGGGATCATGCTGGACGAGACGATGGACGCGCTGACCGAGGCGTTGCTGGTATTCGCCGCGCGCCGCGACCACTTGCGCCAGGTGATCGGGCCGGCGCTCGCTGCCGGGCACACGCTGTTGTGCGACCGATTCAGCGACGCGACCTTCGCCTACCAGGGCGGTGGCGGCGGAGCGCCGTGGCCGGTGCTGGAAGAGCTGGAGCAGTGGGTGCAGGGCGACTTGCAGCCTCACCTGACGATCTGGTTCGACTTGCCCGCAGCGCTTGCGGCGCAGCGGCGCTCCCAGGGGCGTGTCGCCGATCGCTTCGAGCAACAGGACCTCGCGTTTTTCGAGCGTGTGCGCGGCGGCTACGCGGCGCGCCAGAAGGCGGCGCCTTGGCGCTTCGCGCGCATCGATGCCGCGCTCGACCGCGAAGCGGTTTCGCGGCAGATCGACGCCGCGCTGAAAGCGCGCGCATGGTAGGCCCCGACGGCGCGCTGTCGTTGCCCTGGCTCGAGCCGTTGCTGCGCCGGGTGCTGGATTCGCAGCGTGCCCACGCGTTGCTGCTGCATGGGCCGCAAGGGGTCGGCCAGTTCGAGCTGGCGTTGGCGTTGGCGCAGGCCTGGCTTTGTGAAGGCGGGCAAGTGCGGCGCCGGCCCTGCGGCGTGTGTGCCAGTTGCCGCCTCGTGCAGGCGCGTTCGC
>JANMAW010000007.1:0-5605 GCA_031360005.1 Rhizobacter sp. | reverse complement strand
CTGCACCGGCGCGGCATCGTCTTCGATGCCAACGAAGGCGCGGCGCGCATGTGCGGCTTCGCGAGCCCGGCGGAGATGGACGGCTTCGACATCGTCAGCCTGTTTTCGGCCGGCGCGACGCGTGACCGGTTCGTCGAACGCCTCGCCGAGCTCGAAGAGATGGCGGTCGGCGAAGGCGTGCCGGTCGACGACTTCCAACTGCACTCGATCGACGGGCGCCCGCTCAGCGTCCAGGCCACCGCAGTGCGGGTCGACACGAGCAGCGGTCCGGCCAGCCTGTCGATTTTCTTCGACATCACCGCGCGCCAGGCGGTCGAGAACGCGCTGCGCCGCTCCGAGGCGATGCTCTGGCACCTGTTCGCGACCAGCCCGGACTGCATCACGCTGGCCGAGACGGTCAGCGGCCGCATCGCGATGGTGAACCCGGTCTTCTATCGCGTCTTCGGCTTCAGAGCCGACGAGGTGGTCGGTCGCACGTCGGCCGAGCTGGGCCTCTGGCACGACCCGCAAACCCCCGCCCGCTTGCTGACGCTGCTCGACCGCGACGGCGCGGTGGTCGACTTCCCGGCGGTGCTCGTTGCCAGATCGGGCGCGCTGATGTCGATGCTGCTCGCCGCCGGCCGCTTCGAGATGGACCAGCGCGACTACCTCGTCCTCAACGCGCGCGACGTGACCGAGAGCGAACGCACGCGCCTGCAGCACGCGGCGATCCTCGAGAGCGCCTCGATCGGCATCGCGTTCACGCGCGAGCGCCGCTTCGTGCAGGCGAACCCGTTTTTCGAGCGCATGTTCGGCTGGGAGCCGGGCGGTCTGCCCGGGCAGCCGGGATCGGCTGTCTGGGCCAGCGACGACGACTACGAGCAGATCGGCCGGCTCGCCGGGCCGCTGCTGGCGGCGGGCCAGCCCTTCGAGGCGGAACGTCGCATGCGTCGCCGCGACGGCAGCCTCTTCTGGTGCCGACTGCTCGCGCAGGCGGTGGACCGCAACGACCCGGTCCGCGGCGGCACGATCTGGATCGCCGAAGACGTGACCGAGCGCCGTCGCCTCGACGAAGCGCTCACCGTGGCGCGCGATGCGGCCGAAGCCGCGAGCCAGGCGAAGAGCGCGTTCCTCGCCAACACGAGCCACGAGATCCGCACGCCGCTGAACGGGCTGCTCGGGCTGGCGCGGCTGGCGATGCAGACCAACCTGGCCGATTCGCGCCGGCGCCAGTACCTCGCGCAGATTCTCGACAGCGCACAGAGCCTGGCCGGCATCATGTCCGACATCCTCGACGTCTCGAAGATCGAGGCCGGCCGGCTCGCGCTCGAAGACCTGCCGTTCGACCTGCGCGAGACGCTGCAGGCGGTCCACCATGCCTACGATTCGCTCGCCGAGGTCAAGGGCCTGGCGCTGCGGCTCACGATCGACGCGAGCCTGCCGACCACCGTGCGCGGCGACCCGGGGCGGGTACGGCAGATCCTGTCGAACTTCATCACCAATGCGCTCAAGTTCACCGAACGCGGCGAGGTGCGCATCGAGGCCGCGGCCTCGGCCGGCGGCGCGGTGCGGCTGGCCGTGTCGGACACCGGGCCGGGCGTGGCGTCGGAGATGCAGGAGCGGCTGTTCACGCCGTTCTCGCAAGGCGATTCGTCGACCACGCGGCGCTACGGCGGCACCGGCCTGGGGCTGTCGATCTGCCGCGACCTGGCGCAGCTGATGGGCGGCACCGTGGGTGTGGACAGCCGGCCCGGACGCGGCAGCACGTTCTGGGCCGAGCTGCCGCTGCCACGCGCCGAGCCTGCACAAGCGCCGCACAGCAGCGAAGCCAGCGAGATCGAACACCTGCACGGCACGCGGGTGCTGGTGGCCGAGGACCACCCGGTCAACATGATGATCACGGTCGCGATGCTCGAGCACTGGGGCGTCGAGGTCGCGCAGGCGACCGATGGCCGCACTGCCGTCGACGCGGTGGATGCCGCGGTGCACGACGGCCGGCCCTTCGATGCCGTGCTGATGGATGTGCAGATGCCGGTGATGGGCGGCCACGAGGCGACCCGCGAGCTGCGCCGCCGCTACGACGCCGCCACGCTGCCGATCATCGCTCTGACCGCGGCCGCGCTCGTCTCGGAGCGCGACGAAGCGCTCGACGCGGGCATGAACGACTTTCTGACGAAGCCGATCGACGCGCCGAAACTGCGCCAGACGCTGGCGCGGCGGATCGGCGCGCAGCGCGGCGCGAACGGCGCGGGCTAGGCGCTCAGCGGCAGCGAACGAATGCGCCTGCCGGTCAGCGCGAACAGCGCATTCGCGAGCGCCGGCGCGATCGGCGGCGTGCCGGGTTCGCCGACGCCGCCGGGCGGTCGGGTGCTGGCGACGAGATGGGTCTCGATGCGCGGCGCATCGGCCATCGTCACGACGCGGTAGTCCGGGAAGTTGCTCTGCCTGACGACGCTGCCTTCGATGTCGATGCGGCCGTACAACGCCGCGCTGAGCCCGAAGATGACGCCGCCTTCCATCTGCTGCGCGACGATGCCGGGGTTGACGACGGTGCCGACGTCGGCGGCGCAGACAACGCGGTGGACTCTCGGCCTGCCTTCGACGAGCGACACCTCGACGACCTGCGCGACGATGCTGCCGAAGCTCTCGTGCAGCGCCACGCCGCGGGCCCGGCCGGCCGGCAGTGGCGAACCCCAGCCGGCCTTGCCGGCCGCAAGCGTCAGCACCGCGGCGTGGCGCGGGGCGCCGTGCAGCAGCGCGAGCCGGTACGCGACCGGGTCCTGCCCCGCCTCGAACGCGAGCTCGTCGATGAACGCCTCGGCGAAGAAGGCGTTGTGCGAATGCCCGACCGAACGCCAGAAACCCACCGGCACGCCGCTGTGCGTGGCGACGTGGGCGATGCGCTGGTTCGGCACCGCGTAGGGCAGGTCGAACAGGCCTTCGCTGACGGTCTTGTCGGGCATGTCGATCGGGCCAGCGAGGGCGGGCAGGGCGCGCTCGATCCAGCGCGGCGTGATCGCGTCGCCGGCGCTGGTGATCTGCAGCGCCGTCGGCAGCCCTTGCGCATCGAGGCTGGCCTGCATCAGCGCGACGCCGGCCGGGCGGTAGAAGTCGTGCGCGATGTCTTCCTCGCGCGGCCACACCAGTTGCACCGGGCGGCCATCGGTCTCGAGCGCGATGCGCACCGCCTGGCCGATGAAGTCGCCATCGAGGCGGCGCCCGAATCCACCGCCGAGGTAGGTGACGTGCACGCTGACCGCGTCTTCGCTCACTCCGGCGGCCCGCGCGGCAATCGCCCGCGCCGCGCCGGGAACCTGCGTCGGTGCCCAGACCTCGACCCTGCCGCCGGCGACGCGCACGGTGCAGTTGATCGGCTCCATCGCCGCGTGCGCCAGGTACGGCGCGCGGTAGAGTTGCTCGACTTGGCGTGCCGTGCGCGCCGCCGTCACGTCGCCGCGATCATGGAACGTGAATCCGCCGTGCGACTTCGCAGCCTCGCGCGCGGCGCGCTCGAGCGCCTGATCGATGGCCGCGCTCGACACCACACCGACCGGCGGCGCCTGCCACTCGACTCGCAACGCCTGCGCGCCGCGCTGCGCGTGCCAGGTGCTGCGGCCGACGACCGCGAGCGCCGCGGTCGAACCGGCAACGCTGCCGAGCCGCACGACGCGTTCGACGCCGGGCAGCTGCAGCGCCGCCTCTGCGTTCACCGCGCCAGGGCTGCCGCCCAGCATCGGGCAGTGCCGCACCACCGCATAGACCTGACCGGGCAGCCGCACGTCGATGCCGAACTGCGCGCTGCCGTCGATCTTGGCCTGCAGGTCGGTGCGCGGCGCTGCGGTGCCGATCAGCTTCCAGTCCTTCGGCTCCTTCAGCGTGAAGTCGGTGGGCGGCGTGAACGCTGCGGCCTTCGCGAACAGCCCGTAGTGGCCCTGCTCGCCCGACGCATGGCCGATCACGCCATCCGTCACGGTCAACTCGGCGGCCGGCAGCCGCCATTGCAACGACGCCGCGCCGATCAGCTTCGCGCGCGCGGTGGCGGCCGCCAGCCGCAGCACGTCCCAGGCATCGGCCACCGTCGAGGAACCCCCGGTCACGTTGATGCCGAGCTCGCGTGCGAGTTTCGGCACCATCCACTGGCCGGCCTTGACCGCGCGGGTCTCATGACCGGGTTCGAGGTCGGCGGGGTGGAACGGCAAGCTGCCGACGAACATCGCGACGTTGCCGTACAGCGTGTCGGGGCCGGCCTCGATCAGCCGCACCATCGCGAGCGGCACATCGAGCTCTTCGGCCACCAGCATCGCGAGCGCGGTGTGCACGCCCTGGCCCATTTCGCTGCGGTGCATCGCGAGCACGACGCTGCCGTCGCCGGCGATCTTGATCCAGCCGTTCAGGCCGACCTCGCCATCGACGACCGGCAAGGTCCAGGCCCGGCCCTGCCGGCTGCGCGGCGGCAGCACGCCCCAGCCGACGACGAGCGCGGCGGCGCCACCCAGCCCGCTGAGGATCAGCGCGCGCCGCCTCATGCCCTGGCTGCGGTTTCGGCCACGCCGACCCGTATCGCGCTGGCGGCGGACTTGATCGCTTCGCGGATTCGCGGGTAGGTGCCGCAGCGGCAGATGTTGGTGATGGCCGCATCGATGTCGGCATCGCCCGGGTTCGCGTTCTGCGTGAGCAGCGCCGCCGCGGCCATCAGCATGCCGCTCTGGCAGTAGCCGCATTGCGGCACCTGGTGCGCGATCCATGCGGCCTGCAACGGATGCGGCCGGTCGGCGCTGCCGAGCGCCTCGATCGTGACGATGCGTTTGCCGGCCACCGCGGCGAGGGGCGTGATGCACGAACGCACCGGCTGCCGGTCGACATGCACGGTACACGCGCCGCATGCGCCGATACCGCAGCCGAACTTGGTGCCGGTGAGGTCGAGCACATCGCGCAGCGCCCACAGCAACGGCATGTTCGGGTCGATCGCCGCATCGCTGAGCTTGCGCGTCCGGCCGTTGATGGAAAGATCCACGCAATCTCCTGGTCGTTCCGGCCGGTGCACGGCAGGGCGAGTCGATTCTGCGGCATCGGGCGCGTGCCGAATGTGCGCTGCAAGGCAGCGATTTGCCTGAATCCGGTCACTGTGTCACGCGGATGTGAGCTGCGGGCGGATGGATGGTGTGCGGGCCGCAACGCATGGGGCCGCCGGCTCCGTTCAGGAAATTTCTTATTCACTCCGCCGGCGACCCCATGCGCTGCGGGGTCGGTGGTGCGCGACGTGTCGCGTTCGACGTTCCGTTCGAACCTGAGTCGTGGCCGACGGCTACCGGGGGGTGCGAAGCCTGTAGGGCGGGCGCGCCGATGGGTCGATGCGGACGCTGGCGATCGCCTGCTGCACGTGGGGCAGCGCCCGTGCGAATGCTTCCAGCGCTGCGATCTGCGACGCGTTTGCGGCGCAACCCTCGATGTAGACAATCCGGCCCTGGACGGTGACCCACAGCGTGGTGTTCCGGAACGGGTTGCGGTCGCGCACTGCGGCCTGCATCGCAGCGGCGATCTCGCGATCGTAGGCGTAGGCGCTCGGACGCTCGCACTCCCGTGCAAGCCAGCAGGTCGTGCCTTTCTCGGCTCGACGGTGCGCCTG
>JANMAW010000650.1:0-1536 GCA_031360005.1 Rhizobacter sp. | reverse complement strand
GACAGTCGCAGCCTAGGGAAGGTCTGAACAACGTGCGAACGCGAGCCCGCTGGGGCGGTCGAAGTGAACTGGCCCCCGAAAAGTGGACGCCACGAGGTCTGTTATTTTTGACCTTGAGGAGGACACATGAAGTCAGGACCGGATCGGCGGTACACGCCGGATTTTCGTGATGCGGCGGTCAAGCAGGTGATCGAGGGCGGCCGGCCGGTGGCGGCGGTTGCACGCTCGTTGGAGATGTCGAACAAGTCGCTGGCCAACTGGGTGTACCGCGCCAGGAAGGGCCAGGAGATCGTCAAGCGGGCGCCGACGAAGCCAGTGTCCGAGCTCGAGGCCGAGTTGAGCCGGTTGCGGCAGGAGAACGCGAAGCTGCGGCTCGAGAAGGAAATCTTAAAAAAAGCGGCAGCGTACTTTGCGAGGGAGTCGATGTGAAGTACGCGTGGATCGAGAAGCATCGACAAGACTATTCGACGACGCTGATGTGCGAGCTGCTGTCGGTCTCGCGCAGCGGGCTCAACGCGGCACGCGTGCGGGCGCCTTCGAAGCGGGCGCAAGACGATGAGAGGCTTCTCGCGCAGGTTTGCGAGTCGCAGCGCCGACATCGAGGCCGCTACGGCCGGCGCCGCATGACCGCCGAGGTCAGCGAGGCGCGGGGCCGCGCGGTCAACGAAAAGCGCGTGGCCCGGGTGATGCGCGAGCATGGGCTGCAGAGCCACAAGCGGCGGCGCTTTCGGGTGGTGACGACGGATTCGAAACACGCGCACCCCGTCGCCCCCAACGTGCTGGCGCGCGACTTCGAGGCGACCGCGCCGAACCAGAAGTGGTTGGCCGACATGACCTACGTGCCGACCAAGGAAGGCTGGCTGTACGTCGCCTTGGTGCTGGACCTGTACGGGCGCAAGCTCGTAGGTTGGGCGATGAGCCAGACGATGCCGCAGGAGCTGACGCTGAGCGCGCTCGACGTCGCGCTCGGGTGGCGCGATCCCGGCGCCGGCCTGGTGCATCACTCCGACCGCGGTTCGCAGTACGCGGCGACGACGTATCGGAAGAAGCTGAAAGCGCGCGGGATCACAGTGTCGATGAGTCGCAAGGGCGATTGCTGGGACAACGCGCCGATGGAATCGGTCAACGGCACCTTGAAGGTCGAGTGCGTCAACGACGTGCAATTCGAGACACGCGAAGACGCACGCCAGGCCATCGTTGAATACATCGGCTACTACAACACCGAGCGGCGTCACTCGTCGCTCGGTAACATCGCACCGGCGGAATTCGAGCGGCGCTGGCGCGCCGGGATCGAACCCAAAGAGCAAGGCCTCGCGTTTGCGGAGCACCGCGTTACCCACCGCCGGCCGGTTCCCGGTTCGTCGCAAGCGACCGAACCGGCCGTCCGTGGATAACGCTCACCGCGCTTCGTGGCGTCCACTGAACGGGGACCGGTTCACAACTGCTCCAGCGCAATCTGCGTCTTGGTGGCAAAGCCGACATCCTCGGGCACGCCGGCCTTGGCTCTGCGTACCCAGTCGTCGGCCCACTCCTCGG
>JANMAW010000101.1:0-4647 GCA_031360005.1 Rhizobacter sp. | reverse complement strand
GTTGCGCGACAGGCTGTCGAGCGCCTGCAGCAGCAGGGTCGACTTGCCGATGCCCGGGTCGCCGCCGATCAGCACCACGCCGCCGGCAACGATGCCGCCACCGAGCACGCGGTCGAGCTCGTCGATTCCGGTGGGCTGGCGGTCGACGTCGCTGGCTTCGATCTCCGCCAGCGTGGCGACCGGCTGGCTCGCGATCAGCCCGCGCGCCGACGCGGTGTAGCGGTTCTTCGGTGCGCCCTCCTCGACCGATTCGACGAGCGTGTTCCAGGCCTCGCAGCTTGGGCATTTGCCGAGCCACTTCGGCGACGTGCCGCCGCATTCGGTGCAGGTGTAGATCGACGTGTCCTGCGCCAGCGCCGCGATTGTCGCGGCAACGCGGGCGCCGCCGCGCTGGCCTCTTACTCGTCGACCTTGCCGCGACCGGCCTTCACTGTCGCGCGCTGGCTCTTGCCTTCGAGCCGGCGCTGCTTCGAGCCGAACGTTGGCTTGGTCGGACGCCGCGTCTTCGGCGGCACGGCAACCGCATCGACGAGCGCCTGCAATCGCCGCAGCGCATCGGCGCGGTTCATGTCCTGGCTGCGGCTCGTCTGCGCCTTGATCACGACCACCCCTTCGGCGGTGATGCGCTGGTCGCTCAGCGCGAGCAGGCGCTGCTTGATGTCGTCGGCCAACGACGACGCGCGAATGTCGAAACGCAGGTGCACCGCGCTCGACACCTTGTTGACGTTCTGGCCGCCCGCGCCCTGCGCGCGGATCGCAGTGAACTCGACTTCGTTGTCGGCAATCGCGGGCATGGCTGCGGGTTCACGCCGGCGGTGGGTCGTCGGTGACTCAGGCCGCGCGGGCCGGCACGCGCTGCGCCAGCGCGCACATCAATTCGTAGCCGACGGTGCCGGCGGCGTGCGCGATCTCGTCGATCGGCAGCACGACGCCGCCCGGGCTGCAGCCCCACAGCGTCGCGACGCTGCCGACGCCGGCAGCGGGCGCCGGCGTGAGATCGACGGTGATCATGTCCATCGACAAGCGGCCGACCAGCCGCGTACGCACGTCGCCCACCAGCACCGACGTGCCGTCGGGCACGACGCGCGGGTAGCCGTCGGCGTAGCCGCAGGCGACAACGCCCAGGCGCATGTCGCGTTCGGCGGTGAAGCGGCTGCCATAGCCGACCTGCTCGCCGGCCTTCAGGTCCTGCGTCGCGATGACCTGCGCGCGCAGGCTCATGGTCGGCTGCAGGCCCCAGTCGGTGATGCTCTTGTCGGGAAAGTCGGGTGCCGATCCGTAGACCATGATGCCGGGCCGAACCCAGTCGGCGCGCACGGTGTCGTGCTGGGGCGCGAATCGCAAGGTGGCAGCACTGTTGGCCAGCGTGCGCTCGCCCGGCAGGTCGCGCGTCGTTTCCTCGAAGATCGCGAGTTGATGCGCGATGCCGCGCACGCCATCGGCATCCGACAGGTGCGTCATCAGCGCGATGCTGTCGACCTGCGTCAACCCGCTCAGCCGGCGCCACGCCTGCGCGTACGCGGCGGGCCGGAACCCGAGCCGGTTCATGCCGCTGTTCAGCTTCAGGAACACATGGTGCGGCGTGTGCGTCTTGTGCGCGGCGAGCATGTCGATCTGGGCCGCGTGGTGCACCGTGTGCCACAGGTTCAGGCGCGAGCAGACCTCGAGATCGCGCGCGTCGAAGCAGCCTTCGAGCAGCAGGACGGGGCCGCGCCAGCCGAGGGCGCGAACGCGCTCGGCCTCGTTCAGGTCGAGCAGCGCGAAACCGTTGGCGCCCTGCAGGCCGGCGTAGGCGCGCTCGATGCCGTGGCCATAGGCGTTGGCCTTGACGATGGCCCAGACCTTCGCGTCGGGGGCCGCGGCGCGCGCGCGCTTCAGGTTGTGCGCGAGCGCTTCGGTGTGGATCAGTGCTTCGATCGGGCGCGGCATGCGCGAATTCTGCCAGTGCGCAAGACCCACGACGACCGCGTCGCCGGGCCGCCGATGTTTCGCCGGACGCGTGCTATAACGCCGCCGCGGCGTGACACACATCCGAATACAACTGACAAATGCATGGCGCGGTTGTCGTGGCGTGCGCGACGTGGCTGATCAGGCGCATTCCGACGAATCCGAACCTCCTGCGATCCGAGCATCGATCACCTTAGGGCTAACCCGGCGCCCGATCAGGCGGGAGAGGGGCTCATACCAACGACGACAATGCCGCCATGCTTTCGCGAACTCGCCCTGCCTGAACCCCTGCCCCCGCGCGAATGAAAAAGGGCTTTTACACGATCATGTCGGCGCAGTTCTTCAGCTCGCTGGCTGACAACGCGTTGCTGGTCGCTGCCATCGAGATGCTCAAGACGACGAACGCACCGTCGTGGAATGTCCCGGCGCTGGGCCCGATGTTCGCGCTGTTCTACGTGATCCTCGCGCCCTTTCTCGGCGCGTTCGCCGATGCGGTGCCGAAGGGCCGGGTGATGTTCATCTCGAACGGCATCAAGGTCGTCGGGTGCTTGCTGATGCTGTTCGGCGGGCACCCGCTGTTGGCGTACGCCATCGTCGGGCTTGGCGCGGCGGCGTACTCGCCTGCCAAGTACGGCATCCTCACCGAGCTGCTGCCGAACTCGCAGCTGGTGAAGGCGAACGGCTGGATCGAGGGCCTGACGATCATGTCGATCATCCTGGGCATCGCGCTGGGCGGGCAGTTGATCGGGTCGGTGATATCGCGGCATCTGCTCGCGATCGACCTGCCGATGTTCGACACCGGCGTCGACACGGCGCCCGAATCGGCGATCTCGGTGATCATGGTGTTCTACATCATTGCTGCCGCGTTCAATCTGCGCATCCCGCGCACCGAGGCGCCGCTGCAACCGCTGTCGCACGGCCTGGTGGGGCTGATGCGCGACTTCTCCAGTTGCAATGCGCGGCTGTGGAGCGACAAGCTCGGCCAGATCTCGCTGGCCACGACCACGCTGTTCTGGGGCGTTTCGGGCAACCTGCGGATCATCGTGTTCGCGTGGGCGACCGCGGCGCTGGGCTACACCACCACGCAGGCGACGTCGCTTGTCGCGGTGGTGGTGATCGGCACCGCGGCCGGCGCGATCGTGGCTTCGATGCGGATGCGGCTCGACCAGGCCACCAGCGTGATCCCGCTGGGCATCGCGCTCGGTCTGCTGGTGATCGGGCTGAACGTCATCACCAACGTGTGGGCGGCCGCGCCCTTCTTGATCGTGCTCGGGGCGATTGGCGGCTTCATGGTCGTGCCGATGAACGCATTGCTCCAACATCGTGGCGCCAATTTGATGGGCGCCGGGCGTTCGATCGCGGTGCAGAACTTCAACGAGCAGGCCTGCATCCTCGGCCTCGGCGCCTTCTACACCGGCATGACAAAATTCGGACTCTCGGCGTTCACTGCGATCGCGTTGTTCGGCACGGTCGTGGCAGGCACGATGTGGCTGATCTATCGTTGGCACAAATCGAACGGCGTCAGGTACCGCGAAGAACTCCGCCACCTGCTGGCGATCGCGCGCAGCGACAAGCATTGAACCCCGGTGGCCTGGCAAAGGCGCCGGGCCGCTGATCGGGGCACGGCCGGTGCTGTTGGCGGCGCGGGCGACGCGGCGCCAATTCGATTTACTTGGCGGGCACCGGTGCCGACGGTTGCTTCGGCGCCTTGAGGTCGTCCAGCAGCAGGTCCACGCCGGCGCCCGAGCGCCAAGGACGGGTCGGCGGCCCGAGGGCATTCGGGACGGTGTTCAGCAGGTCCGTTGCGGTGGCGTGCGATTTGTTGGGTTCGGTGTGCATCGTTGTGTCCTTTGGTCGAGCTTGAGGATGCGCGAGGCATGGTGGCCGCCCGCTCGGGTTGCCGTCAAGGGGTGGCGTGCACCACAGCGCGTCGCGGCGGTACGATTGCACATCACCGACCTCAGCGAGTCCCGCCATGCTCGACACTCCCGCCAGCGTCTACGATTTCGAGGCCGTGTCGATCGACGGCAAGGCGGTGCCGCTGTCTGCGCAGCGCGGCAAGGTGATGTTGATCGTCAACACCGCGAGCGCGTGCGGCTTCACGCCGCAGTTCGCAGGGCTCGAAACGCTCTGGGCAAGCTACCGCGACAAGGGTTTGGTGGTGCTGGGCTTTCCGAGCAATGAATTCGGCGGCCAGGACCCGGGCAGCGACGGTGAGATTGCGTCGTTCTGCCAGATCAACTACGGCGTCAGCTTCCCGATGATGAGCAAGGTGCAGGTCAACGGCAGCCAAGCGCACCCATTGTGGAAGTGGCTCACCCGTGAGGCGCCGGGCATTCTGGGCAGCAAGGCAGTCAAATGGAATTTCACGAAGTTTCTGGTCGGCCGCGACGGCAAGGTCCTGAAGCGCTATGCGCCGACCGACAAGCCCGAGTCGATCCGCGACGACATCGAAGCGGCGCTCGCCGCCTGATTCGGTCCCGCAACCCGCTGCTGCGCCACCCCATGTTCAAGCACATTCCCGCGTTCGCCGGTGACCCGATCCTGAGTCTCAACGATGACTTCCAGAAAGACCCGCGGCCGAACAAGATCAACCTGAGCATCGGCATCTATTTCGACGATGCCGGGCGCATCCCGGTGATGGATTCGGTCCGCCGCGCCGAGGCGCGGGTTGTCGCCAACGGCGGGCCGAAGCCCTAC
>JANMAW010000548.1:0-2754 GCA_031360005.1 Rhizobacter sp. | reverse complement strand
CAGAAGGGCCTGGGCGTGGTGCATTCGCTGTCGCACAGCCTGGGCGGCGTGAACCCCAAGTTGCACCACGGCACGCTCAACGCGATGTTCCTGCCCGCGGTCGTGCGCTTCAACGCCAGTGCGCCGACGGTCGTGCGCGACAAGCGCCTCGCGCGCATGGCCCGCGCGATGGGCCTGGCCAGCGGCGGCGACATCCCTGAGGCGATCCTCGCGATGAATGCGCGCCTGGGGCTGCCTTCGGGCCTGGCGGCGATGGGCGTCGAGCGCGCCTGGTTCGACCGCATCGTGAGCGGCGCGCTCGCCGACCACTGCCACAAGACCAACCCGCGCATCGCCACGCCCGACGAGTACCGCGAGCTGCTCGAAGCGTCGATGTGACATGTCTTGCGACACGGCGCAATGCCGCGCCTGGCGCGATGGATGGTGACGCCCGGGGAGGGTCGGGCTGTCCTCGCCAGCGAGCGATGTCGGCGAGTGATGGGTGCGTCGGCATCGATCCACCACGACGTGTACTGCGATCCATGGCTCGTGAAGGACACCACTTCACGAGCGCGACGTCGCATGAGCGACCCGTACATGCCGCCCGCTGCACACCGACACCTGTGCTTTTGTGAAAGGCGATCAGGAGCCGCGCTTGCTCGGCGGTGAGGGCGCGCGGCGAATGCATGCTCCGCCTTCATCCGCGCAGACTTTGTCGAAGTCCGGGTGGAAATTGGTCTGACGCCGGCAGCTCGGGCAGACCATCCGAGATACGATGTATCGCATCTCGTCATCAAGGAACTTGTGATGGCCGCGACCAGCATGGTCCACGTTCGTGTGGATGAACACCTCAAGACGCAGGCCACCGAGACGCTGGCAGCGATGGGCCTGTCGGTGTCGGACGCGGTGCGCGTCTTCCTCACGCGGGTTGTGGCCGAGCAGCGACTCCCGTTTGCCCTGAAGGCGCCCAATGCCGACACGCGTGCGGCGATGGAAGAGGCGCGGACCATCAGAAAGGCGCGTTTCGCATCGGCCAAAGACCTGATCGTCGATCTTGAAAAAGGCGCCAAGCGATTAGCGTGCGGTCCTGCCGCGGGCGTCGGACCGAACCAAAGCCTTCGTCAAGGACTGGACCCGGCTGACGCACTCGGGCCGCTTCGACATGAAGCGCCTTAAGGAAGTCATGTTGGCGCGGATCGCGAACGATGCGCCGCTCGGGCCGCAGTGGCTTGACCACGCCCTCGTCGGCGACTGGGCCGACCATCGTGAGTGCCACTTCGGCGGCGACTTTCTGCTCATCTACCAGCTGCAGGGCAGCGGTACGAACGAGCAGATCATCTTCGTGCGCGTCGGTACGCATGCCGACCTATTCGAGTAGCGCGGTAGCCTTCGCGCAGGCAGGCGTGTTCCTCGCCACGGGATCAACGCGGGGCAACGCTCGCCGATCCCGACGGAACCATTTGTCAACCATTTGTCGTTCGATCAATGCCGACGAACCGAAGGTGATTGCTTTCGATGGTCGTCTTGTGAAGCCAGCGTGCCCAGATCCTGCAGCAGCGTCCTGAAGATGTGCAGCTGCAGCCCTGTGAAGTCCCGCTTTTCCTCGACCGTGCCACCGTGTCAATTTGGTCAGCATGACTAGAAAAGTACCAACCGTTGCGAACGCCACTGCGCAGCCTGCGCACAGTCGTTGGCGCGTTCAGGACGCCAAGGCGCGATTCAGCGAACTTGTGCGACTGGCGCACACCCATGGGCCGCAGCTTGTCACGCTGCGTGGCCGTGACACCGTCGTTGTTGTCGACGCAGACGAGTTTGAGCGCATGAAGGGCGCGCGAACCGGGCAGATGCTGATCGACGCATTGCAGGCGTCGCCGCATCGCGAGATCGAGGTCGCGCCGCGCCGTTCGCCGATGCCGGTGCGGACGGTCAAGCTGTGAGTGGCCGGCTGCTCGATTTCAACGTGATTGCGGAACTGCGCCGACCGCGCTCCAGTGCACGGGTGCGCACCTTTTTCGCCGGCCAACCGCTGGAGGAACTGTTCGTCAGCAACGTGACGTTTGCCGAGATCAGTTATGGCATCGACGCAAAAGGCGATCCGATTCGACGCGCCGAAGTGAATGCTCCCACGACCAAGTCGACTACGACTGTGGTCGGGGCATCCTGGAGATGAGCGTGCGCTCATGCCAGGACACCCGCCGGCGAAGCCGGCCGGTTAGAGGTCCCGCGCAGCGATGGGCGCACGCCTTTGGCGTGAGCCCACACGTCGGCGAGCACCAACGGCATCCTCGCTGCAGGGCCGGAGCTTTTGCCGGTCCCTGCCTTGATCTCTTGCCTGGGCTCGATGCCCAGCAGCATCGCCAGCCCGCGAGCGGCGATGTTCAACGCGCCGTTCAGGTCCTCTCTCGAAGTTTCGGAGGACGTCATTTTCAAGTGGCGTCTGCTCGTCGAAGAGGGGCGCAAGGCCGGGCATGCCTTTTCACAACCCGACCTGATCATCGCGGCGACCGCCCTGCACCACGGGCTGACGGTCGTGACCCGCGATACCGGCGACTACAAGCTCGCACGAGTCTCGCTGTTGAATCCATGGGTCGACCAAATGCCCTGAGACTGCTTGTGGTGCGACGAGTGCGGCGAGTCGCTCGAACGTCGATGCGACATCCATCCCATCACGACGCAATGCCGCGCCCGATGTGATGGATGGCAATTCACGGGGAGGGTTGGGATGTCAACCAGGGTGTCGGCGAGTGATAGATGCATCGGCATCTATCGGCCGCG
>JANMAW010000076.1:0-10206 GCA_031360005.1 Rhizobacter sp. | reverse complement strand
CACCGAGGTCAGCGACAAGGCGAGCCTGAAACGCGCGCTGGTGATCGCGCCGCCGTCGGCGCAGAACTCGGTCTGGTCGCGCCGGTTCGGCGACTGCAGCGATGCGTTCGCGAGCGGCTGGATGATGCTCCGCGGTGCGCGCCGGCGCCGCTCGGTCGACCGCGGCTTCGTGCTCAGCGACCACGCCGACTGGCCGGGCCTGCAGCGCGCCATTGCCGCCACCGGTGCGCAACGCGTGATCGTGACGCACGGCTACGAGAACGTGATGGTGCGCTGGCTCGCCGAGCAGGGGCTCGACGCCGGCGCATTCAGCACCGAGTACGGCGACGAGCAGGAGGCGCGCGAGGAAGCGCGCGAGCAGGCGCATCAGGAGGCCCACGACGACGGGGGCGGGGCCGCACCCGAGAACACCCGCGACGCTCCGCACGAAACGGCGTATGCGGGAGCGCAAGCGCCTGACGACGCGCGTGCCCGAGCGGGCGAGCCGGCGGATCGAAGCACCGCGCCGATCCCGCGGGACGGCGACGCATGAAAGCCTTCGCCCGCCTCTTCAACGAACTCGACGCGAGCACCGCGACGAACGCGAAGGTCGACGCGCTGAAGCGCTACTTCGCGACCGCCGCGCCGGGCGACGCCGCGTGGGCGGTCTACTTCCTCGCCGGCGGCAAGCCGCGCCAGGTCGTGCCGACCGCGCTGCTGCGCGCGCTGGCGTGCGAGCGCGCCGGCATCGCGCCGTGGTTGTTCGAAGAGGCTTACCAGGCGGTCGGCGATCTCGCCGAGACCATCGCCCACGTGTTGCCGCCGCCGGCAGCGCTCGCCGACACGGGCCTTGCCGAATGGGTCGAGCAGCGGCTGTTGCCGTTGCGCGGTGCCGAGCCGTTGGTCCAGGCCGAGCGCATCGCTGGCTATTGGGACGAGCTCGACACGACCGGCCGCTTCCTGCTGACGAAGCTGATCGGCGGCGGGTTTCGCGTCGGCGTCAGCAAGTTGCTGGTGCAGCGCGCGCTCGCCGAACACGCGGCGCTCGATGCGAAGCTGATCGCGCAGCGGATGATGGGCTACACCGATGCGAAGCAGCCGCCCGATGCGACGCGTTTCGAGCAGATCGTCTCAGGCACCGGCAGCGGGCCGGCGGATGCGGGCCAGCCGTACCCGTTCTTCCTGGCGCACGCGCTCGATGCGCCGGCCGCCGAGTTCGACGCCAGGCTCGGGGCGCCGACCGACTGGCTGGTCGAGTGGAAGTACGACGGCATCCGCGCGCAGCTGGTCAAGCGCGCCGCGCAGGTCTGGATCTGGTCGCGCGGCGAAGAGCTGGTGACGGATCGCTTCCCGGAGATCGCGTCAGCCGCGGCGGCGCTGCCCGACGGCACCGTGCTCGACGGCGAGATCGTGGTGTGGAAGGACGACCGCCCGGCGCCATTCAACCTGCTGCAGCAGCGCATCGGTCGCAAGACGCTGAACAAGCGCGTTCTCGCCGATGCGCCCGTCGGCTTCATCGCCTACGACCTGCTCGAGTGGGGCTCGGAGGACCAGCGCGACCGGCCGCAAGCGGAGCGCCGGCAGCTTCTCGAAGCAGCGCTGAGCGCGGCGCCGGGGCTGCTGCTGTCGCCGGTCGAGCAGCGCGCCAGTTGGGCCGACCTTGCGGCGCTGCGCGAATCGTCGCGTGAACGCGGTGTCGAGGGCTTCATGCTCAAGCACCGCGATGCGCGCTACGGCGCGGGCCGCAGGAAGCAGGACGACCTGGGCGCCGGCACGTGGTGGAAGTGGAAGATCGCGCCGCTCAGCGTCGACGCGGTGCTGATCTACGCGCAGGCCGGGCACGGCCGGCGCGCCAGCGTCTACACCGACTACACGTTCGCGGTGTGGAACCGCACGCCTGCCGATGCCGCCGAGGCCCAGGCCGTCATCGACGCGATCGAACGCCGCGAACCGCCGCTGGAGGGTGGCCTGCAACTCGTCGCGTTCGCGAAGGCCTACTCGGGCCTGACCGACGACGAGTTCCGCCGCGTCGACCGCGTGATCCGCAACACCACGCTCGAGAAGTTCGGCCCGGTGCGCAGCGTCAAGCCGTCGCTCGTGTTTGAGCTCGGCTTCGAAGGCATCAACCGCAGCCCGCGCCACAAGAGCGGCATCGCGGTGCGCTTCCCGCGCATGCTGCGCATCCGCTCCGGCAAGCCGCTGCACGAAGCCGACACACTGGGGCAACTCGAAGCGTTCTTCACACCGGCAGGGGGCAAATCATGACTCGACGACCGCGCAAGCCCGCGAACGGCCGCGCCGCAACAGTGAACCTCGCGCTGCAAGGCGGCGGCTCGCACGGCGCATTCACCTGGGGTGTGCTCGACGCGCTGCTTGAAGACGGCTCGCTCGCGATCGACGGCGTGTCGGGCACGAGCGCCGGCGCGTTGAATGCGGCGGTGCTGGCCTGCGGCCTGGCGCACGGCGGGCGCGACGGCGCGCGGCGTGCGTTGCGCACGTTCTGGCACGACCTCGCAGCGTGCGGCGGTGGGTTGTCGCCCGGGCCGTGGGGCGGGCTGGCCGGCTTCAACCTCGACGCCAACCCATGGTTCGGCTGGTGGAATGCGTGGACGCAGCAGTGGAGCCCGTACCAGTTCAATCCGCGCAACCGCAACGTGCTGCGCGACCTGCTCGAGCGTCACGTGCGCGAGCCGGTGCTGCGCGACAGTCGCTTGCGCCTGTTCGTCACCGCGACCTCGGTTCGCACCGGGCAGCCGCGCGTCTTCAGCGGCGCCGAGTTGTCGATCGACGCGCTGATGGCATCGTCGTGCCTGCCGCAGCTGTTTCAGGCCGTGATGATCGACGGCGAGCCGTACTGGGACGGCGGCTTCGTCGGCAACCCGGCACTGTGGCCGCTGATCTATGAGACCGACGCGCTCGACGTGGTGCTGGTGCAGCTCGACCCGCTGGTGCGCGAAGGCACGCCGACCAGCGTCGCCGAGATCGCCGACCGGGTCAACGAGATCACCTTCAACGCGAGCCTGTCGGCCGAGATGCGCGCGATCGCCTTCGTGAAGAAGCTGATCGACGAGAACCGCATCGACGTCGGCCATTACAAGGATTTGCGCCTGCACCGCATCGCCGATGACCTGGCACTCGCGCCGCTGGACGCTTCGAGCAAGTACAACACCGACCTGAACCTGATCGAGGGGCTGTTCGGCATCGGCCGCGCGGCCGCGCAGCGCTGGCTCGTCCAGCACCGCGCCGCGGTCGGCGTCGCTTCGAGCTTCGACTTCGAGGCGGTGTTCCTGGCACCGCGTGAATGACGAACCGCCGGCGCGTGGCACCTCGATCGCGGTCACCGACCCGGGCGTCGCACCCGCGGACGCCGGTCAACGCGCCCGCAGCGATCGCAAGGCCGGCGCGGCGCCGAGCTGCCCGACCTCGATGCCGTTCCAGTTCGTGATGCGCACTTCGCTGAGCGAACGCATGAACGCGGCCTCGCGATCATCAAGCGAGACGAAGGCCTCGATCACCGCGGCCATCGCGACCTCGCAGGCGCGCGCGTTGTTGCCGTCGTCGATCTTGATCGCCACGCCGAGCCCGCGCTCCGGCAGAGCCGCGCAGTAGACGCCTTCGGCGCCGACCTTGCAGAACACGCGTTCGCCCAGCAGCTCCATCACGCGGGTGTCGAAGCGGCCGGTGCCGGCGACCATGAATGGCGTCTTCGCGACCGCCGCGCGCAGGCGCTTCGCGGCGCGGGCATGGCCGTCGTTCAGGCCCACGCCGGTACCGACGCGCGCGAACGCCTGCGCCAGCTGGCGCAGCGGCACCGCGTAGGTTGGCATCGAGCAGCCGTCGGTACCTTGCGGCGTGTTGCGCAGGTCGTAGCCGGTGGCGGCCTGCAGCGCTGCCGTCACCTCGCGCATCACCGGATGATCGGCCTTCAGGTAGCCGCGTGCGTACTGGCGCAGATCGGGGCCGCCGTGCAGAGCGCAGGCCAGGCACAGAAACCCGGCGTGCTTGCCCGAGCAGTTGTTGTTCAGCGCGGTCGGCTGCAGACCCTGCGCGGCGAGCGCGCGCGCTGCCGTGTCGAGGTAAGGCCAGTGCGCGCCGCATTCGAGAGCGCCCGCGTCCAGGCCGGCCTTCGCGAGCATGCGCGCGGCAGTCTGCGCGTGGATCTCTTCGCCGTTGTGCGAGGCGCAGGCGAGCGCGAGTTCGGCGTCCGTCAGAGCGAGCCGATCGGCCGCGCCGCTCGCGACCAGCGGCAAGGCCTGCAGCACCTTCACCGCAGAGCGCGGGAAGACCGGGCGGTCGATGTCGCCGAGCGACGCGAGTACAGCGCCGTCGTCATCGAGCACCGCGACCGCGCCGCAATGGCTGGATTCGATCGCGTTGCCGCGCGTCACGTCAACCAGAATGGGATTCATGGCCGCACTGTAGCGCGCGTTCGCGGGCACACTGGCGCCACCGGAACCTCGATGACAAGACGCCTGTTCGCTGCCACGTCAATGCTGCTGCTGGTCGCCTGCGCGCCCGGGCGCGCCCAGACCGATCTGCAGCAGCTCACCGCCGCGCTGCGGTCGCGCCCGGTCGTGCTGCTCGGCGAGGTGCACGACAACGCCCACCAACACGCGCTGCGCGCCCGGGGCCTGCGCGCGCTGCTCGAGGGCGGCGCGCGACCGGCGCTGTTGATGGAGCAGTTCGATCGGGAGCATCAGGCCGATCTCGATCGAACGCTCGCACGCCCCGGCACCGGCGTGGACGATGTCATCAAAGCGGCGGCGCCCGATGCCGCCTCGTTGCAGGGCTGGGCCTGGTCGCTCTATCGACCTTACATCGCTCTCGCGCTGGAATATCGCCTGCCACTGGTGGCCGCCAACGTCTCGCGTGCCGACACGCAGCGCGTCGTGCGAGCCGGCCTGGATGCGCTCGGCTTCGCGGCTTTGGTGCCGGCCGACATCGAAGCGACGCAGGCGCAGGCCATCGTCGATAGCCACTGCGGCATGCTCGACGACCGCCAGGCGCGCCGCATCGTGGTTGCCCAGGTCGCACGCGATCAGTTCATGGCGCGTGCGATCGAAGCCCATGCCGCCCGTGGCGCGGTGCTGCTGGCGGGCAACGGCCATGTGCGTCGCGACATCGGCGTGCCGCGCTGGCTGAGCCCGGCCACGCGCGAGCGCAGCGTTGCTATCGGAATGCTGGAACAGGATGAGTCGAACGCCGCAGCATTCGACGTGACGCTGGTCACGCCGCCGCAGCCGCGGCCGGACCCCTGCGAGGCCATGCGCGACGACAGGGCGGCGCGTCTGCCTCGGCAGCCTTGACCACGGGGCGCCGGGGGCTGCTGCGTTCGGCGGGCTGTCCGGCAGCGGTGTCGACATGACAGGGTCTCGTTAGAGTGGCGGAATCTCATGCTTCGACTCCTGCCTGCGCCGATGACCGCCCACCGACCCGGTTTCCCCTTGCTTGCCGGCGTTGATTTCAGCTGCAACCCGAGCCGGCGCAAGCCGATCGTCGTGGCGCTGGGCCACTTGGACGGATCGGTGATCGAGCTGGCGGGCCTCGAGCTCCATTCGACGCTCGACGGCCTGTCGGATTGGCTCAAGACGGCCGGCCCGTGGCTCGGCGCGTTCGATTTTCCGTTCGGACTGCCGCGCCCGTTCGTCGAGGCGCATGCGCTGGGCTCGACCTGCGAGCAGGTCATTCGAGCGGTTCGCGCGCACTGCACGACGCGCATGCAGTGGCGACGTTTCATCGACGACTGGGGCAACACCCTGCCGCCAGGCCGGCGCCTGTTGCATCGCCGTACCGACACCGCGCTGCCGGGGATCAGTTCGACCAGCCCATTGCAGACGCGCTACGTTCCGGTGGGCTTCATGTACTACGAAGGCGTGGCGCGGCTGGTGGACGCCGATGTGACACTGCCGCAAATGCGCGCCGGCGACCCGGCGCGTGTCGCCGTCGAAGGCTACCCGGGCCTGCTGGCTCACGAACTCATCGGCCGGCGTTCGTACAAGAACAAGGACGAGCCCGACCGGCTGATCGCCCGCAAGGAAATGCTCGACGCACTCGAGCAAGGCCGGCCCGTCCGCCTCGGGCTGCGCTTGCGCCTGACCCACGCCCAGCGCGACCAAATGATCGCCGACGCGAGCGGCGACCTGCTCGACGCGGTACTGTGCCTGGTGCAGGCCGCCTGGGCGAGCACGCGGCCGGGCCACGGGCTGCCCGCCGGCATCGACCCGGTCGAGGGCTGGATCGTCAGCGCCGAATCACCTCCGGAGCGCGCCGCGCGCGTCTGCTAAGGTCCGCCGCGATGCATGCATTCAACCTGCTGTTGCTGGCCGGTGGCCTGCTGGTGTTCATCAGCCTGCTGGCGGGTGTGATGTCGAGCCGGCTCGGGCTGCCGTTCCTGCTGATCTTTCTGGTGGCCGGCATGTTCGTCGGCGTCGACGGGCCGATCGGCGTTCGCTTCGACAACCCGCAACTCGCCGCGTGGGTCGGCAATGCCGCGCTTGCGATGATCCTGCTCGAAGGCGGCATCAGCACGCGCATGGAGACCTTCCGCGTCGGGCTCAAACCCGCGCTGGTGCTGGCCACCGTCGGCGTCGCGCTGACCGCGGCGATGGTCGCCGCGGTCGCGATGGTCGCGATGCATGTCGACTGGCGCCACGGCCTGCTGCTCGGCGCGATCGTCGGCTCGACCGATGCGGCCGCGGTGTTCTCGCTGCTGCGCCAGACCGGCGTGCGACTCAGCGAACGGGTGTCGGCGACGCTCGAGCTCGAATCGGGGCTGAACGACCCGATGGCGGTGTTCCTGGTGCTGGCGCTGATCGCGACGCTGAAGACCGACGCCGGCCCCGCTGACGTGGTCCTGCTGCTGCTGCGGCAGGTCGGCTTCGGTGCCGCGATCGGCTTTTTCGGGGGGAAGGGCGTGGCCTGGCTGCTCAGCAAGCTGCCGCTGACGGTGGAGCACGGCGGTGTGCTCGCGTTGATCGTCGTCTCGGCCGGAATGGCGGTGTTCGCCGCCTCGGGGCTGATCGAAGGGTCGGGCTTTCTTGCGATCTACCTGTTCGGCCTGCGCGTGCGCGCTCTCGCCGAGCCTGCCGCTCACGCCGCTTCGTCGGCGCTCGACGGCTTTGCGTGGGCGGCGCAAGCGACGATGTTCCTGCTGCTCGGTCTGCTGGTCTCGCCGCTCGACATGTGGCGAAACATCGTTCCGACCCTCGCGGTCGCGGCCGCGCTGATGTTCGTCGCACGGCCGCTGGCGGTGTGGCTGTGCCTGCTGCCACTGCGGTTCCGACACCGGCAGCGTCTCTTCATCGGCTGGGTCGGGCTGCGCGGCGCGGTGCCGATCGTGCTGGCCCTGTTTCCGATGATCGAGAAGGTGCCCGACAGCTACCGCTTCTTCAACGCCGCCTTCGCGGTCGTGCTCGCATCGCTGCTGCTGCAGGGCACGACGCTCGGCTGGGTCGCGAAGCTGTTGCGCGTGGTCGAACCGCCCGAGCATCCGCCACCCGAGCACCGGGCGGTGCAGGGCCGGCTCACGCTGGATGCCGACCTGCCGCTCGCCGACGTGTTCGCCTTCTTCCAGTTGCCGATGCCGCAACACGCGGCCGAGACGCTGCGCGACTGGATGACCGACAAGCTCGCGCGCGACCACGCCGAAGGCGATGGCATCGATTGGGAGGGCGCGCACTTTCGCGTCATCAGCATGCACGAGGGTCGCATCGCGCGCGTCGGCCTGGCGCTGGCGCCGCGGGCGACGACCGCGCCGTGAGCTCACCGGTCGACGCGACTGCGCCCGGGTACGCCTGGCAGGCGTGGTTCAGCGAGCGCGGCTGGGTGCCATTCACGTTTCAGCGCGAGGTCTGGTCCGCGATGGCCGCGGGCCACAGCGGCCTGCTGCATGCGAGCACCGGCTCGGGCAAGACCTATGCGGTGTGGTTCGGTGCGCTCGCACGTGCGGCGGTGCTGAACGTGCCGCTGCAGGGCCCGCACGCGCCGCCGCTCGGCGTGCTGTGGCTCACGCCGATGCGCGCGCTTGCGGCCGATTCGGCGCGCGCGTTGCAGGCCCCGCTGGCCGATCTCGGCGCGAGCTGGACGGTCGGTATGCGCACCGGCGACACGCCCTCGGCGGAACGCGCGCGCCAGGACCGGCGCCTGCCCACCGTGCTTGTCACCACGCCCGAGTCGCTGAGCCTGATGCTGACGCGCGAAAACGCGAAGGACGAACTGTCCGGTGTGCAGACGGTGATCGTCGACGAGTGGCACGAGCTGATGGGCAGCAAGCGCGGCGTGCAGGCGCAACTCGCGCTCGCGCGGCTGAAGCACTGGAACCCGAAGCTCGTGGTCTGGGGCCTGAGCGCGACGCTCGGCAACCTGCTTGAGGCGATGCAGGTGCTGCTCGGCAAGACCGACGGCACGCTGGTGCAGGGCAGGGTCGACAAGACACTGCTGATCGACACGCTGTTGCCCGAGCATCCGGGCCGGTTCTCGTGGGGCGGACACCTGGGCAAGCAGATGCAGTTGCCGGTCGTCGCCGAGATCGAACGCTCGACCACGACATTGGTGTTCGTCAACATGCGTTCGCAGGCCGAGGCCTGGTACCAGCTGTTGCTGCAGCAGCGGCCCGAGTGGGCCGGCGTGGTCGCACTGCACCACGGCTCGCTCGACCGATCGGTGCGCGAGTGGGTCGAGCTCGGGCTCAAGGAAGGGCGGCTGAAGGCGGTCGTCGCGACCTCGTCGCTCGACCTCGGCGTCGACTTCCTGCCGGTCGAGCGGGTGCTGCAGATCGGCTCGGCCAAGGGCGTCGCGCGGCTGCTGCAGCGCGCCGGGCGCAGCGGCCATGCGCCGGGGCGCGCGAGCCGCATCACGCTGGTGCCGACGAACACGCTCGAGCTCGTCGAAGCGGTCGCCGCGCGCCGCGCCGCGCAGGCCGGCCGGATCGAGAAGCGGGCCACGCCGGAGAAGCCGCTCGACGTGCTGGTGCAGCACCTGGTGACGGTGGCCCTCGGCGGCGGGTTCGCCGCCGATCCCCGTCCCGGCGGTGGCTTCGAGGCGGCGGCTCTGCGCGCCGAGGTGCGCACCGCGCACGCCTACCGCGACCTCACCGAGCCCGAGTTCCAGTGGGCGTTGGACTTCGTGGTGCGCGGCGGCGCCAGCTTGACGGCCTACCCCGAATACCACCGCGTGGTCGATGTCGACGGCGTCTACCGCGTGCCCGACCGCAGCGTGGCGCGGCGCCACCGGCTGCAAGTGGGCACCATCGTGTCCGATTCCGTGATGCAGGTGAAGTACCTCAGCGGCGGGCGCATCGGCGTGGTCGAGGAAGGCTTCGTCGCGCGCCTGCGTGCCGGCGACTGCTTCGTGTTCGCCGGCCGCTCGCTCGAATACGTGCGCACGCAGGACATGACGGCCTATGTGAAGCGCGCCGACAAACCCAAGGGCGTGATCACCAGTTGGGCCGGCGCGAAGATGCCGTTGTCGACCGAGCTGGCCGACGCGGTGCTGGAGGTGCTGGCCGGCGTGGCGGGCGCGGCGGGCTCGGTGGGCTTGGTGCAAGGCGAGCGCATCGACACCATGGGCGAGCCCGAGCTGGAAGCCGCGCGGCCGATGCTGGAAACGCAGCTGCGCTTGTCGCGACTGCCCACGCCGGCCACGCTGCTGATCGAGCGCTTCCAGTCGCGTGAAGGCCAGCACCTGTTCATCTACCCGTTCGCCGGCCGCAACGCGCACATCGGCCTGGGCAGCCTGCTGGCCTGGCGGCTGGCGAAGGACGCGCCCAACACCTTCAGCATCTCGATCAACGACTACGGATTCGAGCTGTTGAGCGCTGAACCGGTGGACGTGGCGCCGTTGCTGGACAAGCGCTTGTTCAGCGTGGCCCACCTGCTGCACGACGTGCTGGCCAGCCTGAACAGCAGCGAGCTCGCGCGGCGGCGCTTTCGGGAAATCGCGCGCGTGGCCGGCTTGATCTTCACCGGCTACCCAGGGCAGCCCAAGAGCACGCGCCAACTGCAGGCGTCGAGCAGCCTGTTCTTCGAGGTGTTTCGCAAGTACGACGCCGACAACCTGCTGCTGACGCAGGCGCAGACCGAGGTGCTGGGGCAAGAGCTCGACATTGCCCGGCTGCGCGACACCTTGCTGCGCATCGAAGCGCGCCGCATCGACTTCGTCGAGCTGCAAGCACCCAGCCCGTTCTGCCTGCCGCTGATGGTGGAGCGCCTGCGCGAAAAGCTCAGCACC
>JANMAW010000071.1:0-5937 GCA_031360005.1 Rhizobacter sp. | reverse complement strand
CCGGAACCGTCTCGAATCAGCATGTCGGCCTCGAGCCAGACCATCACCATCTCGTCGTAATAGTCGCTGCCGCGTTGCCAGTCACGCCAGTCGCGGCTGTCACCGCGCGGGCTCATCACCGGCTGATTCGTCGTGTCCTGCAGGTTGCGCCAATGGCGACCCGCCTGGCCGTCTAGCCACGCGGCCACGGCGGCCAGCTGGTCGCGCGCATCGGCGAGCGGCACCAGGCCGGAGCGTGCGGCCAGCACGTCTCCCCAATACTGGGTCTGGCCTTCGTAGACCCACAGCAGGCTGTCCTGCATTGGCGTATTCGTGTTCGGGGTCAGCAGATCTGCGGGGCGGCGGAACTTGCCGTTCCAGGAATGGGCGTACTCGTGCGGCAGCAGGTCGCGCCCGACCGAATCTTTCGCCCATTCGGCGAAGTAGCCGGGCGCCACGCCGTTCTCGCTCGACTGGTGATGCTCGAGGCCGATCCAGCCGAAGTGGTCGCTGATCGCCAGCAGGAAGTCGTAGTGCGCGAAGTGGCGCGTACCGAACAACCGATCGGCCTGCACGACGAGCGCGCCGTGCGCTGCCACCTGCTCGGGTGTGACGACGAGCTCGGCGGGCACGTCTGCCATCACGTTCAGGAACACCGTCGCGCGGCCGGTGCTGCTGGCCCCGGGGTCGAGATCGATGCGCTGCATGTGCTTGCCGGCGAAGACGGGCGAGTCGATCAGCGTCTCGACGCTCACACTCTTGAATTCGACCACCGGGCCGCGTTGCGAGGCGACCTCGAGTGCGGTGCCGAACTTCCAGCCTTCGGGCAGGCGCAGGCTGGGCTTCACGGTGATCCTGTTGTCCACATGTCCGGCCGGGTAGAGCAGCAACGCGGTCCATTGGACGTTCAGCATCTCTGGCGTCACGACGACCCGTCCGCTGTCGCCATTCACCGGCGAGAGGTATTGGAACTCGATGTCGAGCGCCCTCACGCCGGCCGGCACGTCGATCTGGAACGCATGCACGTCGAGCGGGTCGCGTTGCCACGCGACGGGCGAACCATCCGCGCTCAGCTTGATGCCGGCGAGCTCGGCGATCCGGCCGCTCGGCGCGTGGTGGCCCGGAAGCCAGCGCGGGTAGTAGAGCGTCAGCGGGCCGGGCCGGACAGGCACCGTCTCGCGCACGCGAAAAATACGCCGGTCGAGGTCGGTCGCATCGACTTGCAGCGTCAGCGTGCCCGGATAGGGCGTGTCGGCGACAACGGGGGCGGTTCGAGTTTCGGCGTGGGCGACGAACAGTGTCGTGGCGGCGAAAAAGAGGGCAGGGCGGACGGCGCGAAGCAAGGCTTTCATGGGTCAGGTGCGGTGTACGACGGCCCCGGACGATAAGGCATCGGCGCGTGGCGCTCAGTTCGCGCGGGCAGGCAGCATCGAGCCGACCAGCGGCGACGGGAGGACGAGCGCGAGAGTTCCGCCGAAGCGGACGTTCCGAGGCACGTCCGCGGTTCAGCCCGCGCCACCGCGCCGGCTACTTCGGATCGGAAAAGTCGCCACTGGCTGCGTCGGGCCAGTGGCGCGCTTGCAGCGGCGGGTGCGCCGCTTCATAGCCGAGCTCCGGTGCCTCGGCTTCGTTCGTCTGACCCGTCGGCGCGACCTTGGCCTGCAGCCCGGCCAAGTACCAGCGCCGCACGTCTGCCACCCAATCAGCATCGCTTGCCATCACAGCCTCCCGTGCCGGCCCGCGACGCGCGAACCCATGCGACGCAATGATGTTCAAAAGGCGCGGGCGCGCCATCGGGAGATCGGTCGAATCGCTGTAGGGGTTCGCCTACGGATCGCACCGAGCTATGTTTCGTCAAAATGGCGCACCCGCTTCAACGCCATTCCTGCCAGTTGCCGCGACATGACTTCATCCGCTCCCGACGATCCCGCGCGCTCGACCCGGCTCAAGGTCCGGCACTTGCGCCAGATCCTGCTGTGGCCGTTGCGGCTGATGCCGTTGCGCAGCCGCGGCGGCGCCACATCGCGTCGGACGCCGTGGCAGGTCCTGCGCGATCTGGGCGATGCCTCGCCCTGGCGCGAGGTGATCGACGAGTACGCCGGTGACGACGCGCGCTTTCACGAACGCCACTACAACGAGTTCGTCACCTTCCTGCCCTACGTGCAGCGCTTTCTGTACGGCGAGGGCCGCAAGCGCCGCGCGGCCAGCGGCCGCGATGCCGACGCGCCGATGCGCGTCTTCCGCCGCGACGACATTTCCCGGGTGCGCGTCGTGGCCCGGCGCGGCGACGCGCCACTCACGCTCGACATCGTGCATATCGATCTGTATTTCTTCTTCGATGTCGATGTGGTGCTCCTCAATGTCGAACTCGCTGCCAACGACCTCTCGCTTGCGCAGGCGCAGGAGCAGCTCTACCGCTTCGGCCGGGGCTATCCGGCGGGCTGGGACGCGCAAGGCCAGGCGCTTCACACGATGGCCAGCGTCGAGTGGCTGGATGCGCACGGAGCGGTGCTCGCGAGTTCGGACTCACAGCAACGCGAGCTTTTCATGGCCCATGTGGCAGAGCATCGCGCGCCGCGCACCGCGGCGCATTGGGCTTTCATCCTCGAGCCGATGGTGGCCGACCACGCCGACGAGCCCGGCGAGTTGCGCTACCGGCAGATCGAGTACTACCGCATGCCTGTGATGGGCTACCTCGCGCTCGCCGATCCGCGCGCACTGACCCGCAACGACTTCATCCGCCTGGGCCTCGTGACCGGCGCGGGTGGCAGCGACAGCCCGGCCGACGCGAGTGCGCAGCCTGACGCGCACGACGGCAGCTCGCCGCCATACGCCGCCGACCACCTCGCCGACTTCGAGCAGCGTTACTGCTACGACCGCTTCTGGGCCAACGCCGGCGCCGCGCCGAACACCCGCTACCTGTGCAGCGGCCATGCACTCATCGTGGTCGGCGACGCGCGCTCCGATTTCTATGCCTGCGGCGACCGCGGCGTGCTCGCGCAATTCCGCCACCAGCACTTCCTGCTGTTCCTGATCGCGCACTTCCAGAAGGCGGCGCTGCTGATGTCGTCGGACCGGCTGGTCGAGGCGCTGAAGGGCCTCGACGTCGGCGACGCCGACAGCGTGCGCAGGTTCAAACGCTCGATCCGCGGCAGCTTCGAGGGTTTCCTGCGGTTCACGCATCGCTACTGGTTTCATGAAGTGTCGGAGCAGGCACAGGTGCGCGCGCTGTTTCATCTGTGCGCCACGAACCTCGGCCTCGATCCGCTCTACGCCGAGGTCAAGGAGCGCATTGCCGACATGAACTCCTACCTCGACGCCGACAGCCTGCGCCGTCAAGCCAACACCGTCGTGCGCCTCACCGTCGTCACGATCCTCGGGCTGATCGGCACCGTCACGACCGGTTTCCTCGGCATGAACCTGCTCGCCGAAGCCGACGCGCCGATCGGCCGCAAGCTCGTGATCTTCGTCATCGTCTTCGTGATCACGTCGGTGCTGACGCTCTACACGATGGGCAAGTCCAAGAGGCTGTCGGACTTTCTGGATGCGCTGTCGGACGAACGACTGTCGGTGTGGATGAAGCTGAAGGCTCTGGTGGCGGTGTGGCGGCGTGGTCATGGGTGATACACGATGAACATCAACGAACTCTCGGCGACTGCGCTGTCTGCGGCGATCCGCGCGAAAGAGGTCTCGTGCCGCGAGGTGATGCGGGGGACGCTGGCGCACATCGCCGAGGGCAACCCGAAACACAACGCCATCGTCAGTCTGCGCGACGGCGACGATCTGTTGCGCGAAGCCGATGCGCGCGACGCCGAGCTGGCGCGTGGCGCGGCAGGGGCTGTGGGCTGGATGCACGGCATGCCGCAGGCGATCAAGGATATGGCGTTGACTGCCGGGCTGCGCACCACCTTCGGCTCACCGCTGATGCGCGACTTCGTTCCGCACGAAGACGGCCTGATGGTGCGGCGCATGAAGGCGGCCGGATGCATCGTGATCGGCAAGACCAACACGCCGGAGTTCGGCCTGGGCTCGCACACCTTCAACGAAGTGTTCGGCGTCACGCGCAATGCCTACGATGCGAGCAAATCGGCCGGCGGCAGCAGCGGGGGCGCCGCAGTGGCGCTGGCGACCAACATGCTGCCGGTGGCCGACGGCAGCGACTTCATGGGCAGCCTGCGCAACCCCGCCGGCTGGAACAACGTGTTCGGGTTGCGGCCGAGCCAGGGGCGCGTGCCGATGTTCCCGGCGCCGGACGTGTGGGTCGCGCAGCTCGGCACCGAAGGCCCGATGGGCCGCACGGTCGAAGACCTGGCACGGCTTCTCGATGTGCAGGCCGGGCCTGATGTGCGCGTGCCGTTGTCGCTCGCGTCGCATGCATCGTTCGCCGATGGCCTGCACGGCATCGAGGGGTCGCGCGTCGCTTTACCCGCACGCGTCGGATGGCTCGGTGATCTGGGCGGCTACCTTGCTGTCGAGCCCGGCATTCTCGATGTGTGCGAGCAGGCTTTGCGGCGCCTGCAAGGCATTGGCTGCGCGGTCGAGCCACTGGTGCTCGGCCACCCGCCCGAGGCAGTCTGGCAAGCGTGGCTGGTGTGGCGCCGCTGGCTGGTGGCCTCGCGCATCGCACCCTTCCTGGTGAACCCGTCCAATCGCGCATCGATCAAGCCCGAAGCGCTGTGGGAACATGATCAGGCCGCCGGCCTGACCGGCGCACAGGCATTGCACGCGAGCGCGCAGCGCAGCGCTTTCTACCAGCACCTGCTCACGCTCTTCGAGCGCTACGACATGCTTGCGCTGCCCAGCGCGCAGGTCTGGCCGTTCGACGCGGAGCAGCGCTGGCCGGCGCAGATCAACGGCCGGGCGATGGACACCTACCACCGCTGGATGGAGGTGGTGATCTACGCCACGTTCGCCGGCTTGCCGTGCATCAGCGTGCCGGCGGGGTTCAATGCGGCAGGGTTGCCGATGGGGCTGCAACTGATCGGCCGGCCGCAGGGCGACCTGGCGCTGTTGCGGCTCGCGCACGCCTACGAGCAGGCGGCGCAGGAGGTGTTGCAGGTCAGGCCGAAGGCGCCGGCGCCGCGACGGCCGCAGCGAACAAGCCCGGGCGCGATGCACGGTTGAAACAACGAGGAGACGCATGAGCACAGTCACGAACACATCGCCGGGCATCCGCGTGGGCGTCGGTGGCTGGACCTTCGAGCCCTGGCGCAACAACTTCTATCCCGCCGGGCTTGCGCACAGCCAGGAACTCGAGTACGCGAGCCGACGCCTCAACGCCATCGAGATCAACGGTACCTACTACAGCTCGCAGAAGCCGGCCACGTTCGCCAGGTGGCGCGACGAGACGCCCGACGATTTCGTCTTCTCGCTGAAGGCCTCGCGCTTTTCGACCAACCGGCGCGTGCTCGCCGAAGCGGGCGAGTCGGTCCAGCGTTTCGTGAACAGCGGCATCGCCGAACTGGCGCACAAGCTCGGGCCGATCGTGTGGCAGTTCGCGCCCACCAAGCGCTTCGATCCGCTCGACTTCGAGGCGTTTCTGAAGCTGTTGCCCGCGCAGGCTGCTGGCCTGCCGCTGCGCCACGTGCTCGACGTGCGGCACGACAGCTTCAAGACGTCCGAATACCTCGCGCTGGCGCGCCGGTATCAGGCGGCCACCGTGTTCACCGATTCCGACGACTACCCATCGTTCGCCGACATCACCGGCGACTTCGTCTACACGCGCATGATGCGCACCGACGCCGCGCTGCCCGAGGGCTGCACGCCGCAGGCGTTCGACCAACTCGCGACGTGCGCGCAAGCCTGGCACGAAGGCCGGGAGCCGGCCAGCGTGCCGCGCATCGAAGCCGAGCCGGCGCCGGCGGCGCCGCGCGATGTCTTCATGTACTTCATCAGCGGCGCGAAAGAGAAAGCGCCCGCGGCTGCGATGGCGCTGCTCAAGCGATTGGCTTGACGCGC
>JANMAW010000485.1:0-2345 GCA_031360005.1 Rhizobacter sp. | reverse complement strand
TTCTGCGCGGTGGCCCCCGAGCATCCGCTGGCGCTCCACGCCGCGGCCTCGAAACCGGAGATCGCCGCGTTCATCAGGGAATGCCAGGCCGGCGGAACCACCGAGATCGAACTCGCGACGCAGGAGAAGAGGGGCATCGCCACCGGCCTGGTCGTCGAGCACCCGCTGACGCACGAGCCGATCCCGGTATGGGTCGGCAATTACGTGCTGATGAGCTACGGCGACGGCGCGGTGATGGGCGTGCCGGCGCACGACGAACGCGACTTCGCGTTCGCGAAGAAGTACGGCATCGACCTGCTGCAGGTCATCCACGTCGACGGCGAACCGCACTTCACCTACGACCACTGGCAGCCCTGGTACGCGCTGAAAGACACGAACGGCGTGCGCGCCGTGACGATCAACTCCGACAACTACAGCGGCCTGTCGTACCAGGTGGCGATCGACGCGATTGCGAAGGCGCTGGAACACAAGGGCCTGGGCGGCAAGAAGACGACCTGGCGGCTGCACGACTGGGGCATCAGCCGCCAGCGTTACTGGGGCACGCCGATCCCGATCATCCATTGCGACGGGGCGGCGGGACCGGGGGGCGACACCTCCGGGTGCGGCGTGGTGCCGGTGCCCGAGAAGGACCTGCCGGTCGTGCTGCCCGAGGATCTGATCCCCGACGGTTCCGGCAACCCGCTGAACCGCTGCGCCGCGTTCCTGAATGTGGCCTGCCCGCGCTGCGGCAAGCCGGCGCGGCGAGAGACCGACACGATGGACACCTTCGTCGACAGCTCGTGGTACTTCATCCGCTACTGCGACCCGAAGAACGCCGACGCGATGGTCGGCGACGCCGCGAAATACTGGATGCCGATGGATCAATACATCGGCGGCATCGAGCATGCGATCCTGCACCTGCTGTACGCGCGCTTCTGGACCAAGGTGATGCGCGACCTGAAGCTCGTGGCAATCGACGAGCCGTTCACCCGGCTGCTGACGCAGGGCATGGTGCTGAACGAGGCTTTCGTGCGCGTGGGCCCGGAAGGCGCGCGCGACTACCAATGGGCCAGCGATCTCGCCATCGTTCGCGACGAGCATGCGCATGTGCTGTCGGCTGCGACAGGGCCGACGGCGCGGCGGTGCATTACGAAGGCTGGACGACGATGTCCAAGTCGAAGAACAACGGCGTCGACCCGCACGAGCTGATCGCGAAGTACGGCGCCGACACCGCGCGGCTGTTCGTGATGTTCGCGTCGCCGCCGGAGCAGACGCTCGAGTGGAACGACGCCGGCGTCGAAGGCGCCAGCCGCTTCCTGAAGCGGGTCTGGAACTTCGGCGCGAAGCGCGGCGACGCGCTCGGTTCGCACGCCCCCATCCCCGCCACGCTGGCCGCCGATGCGAAGGCCTTGCGCTTCGAGGTGCACACGGTGCTGCGCCAGATCAGCTACGACTACGAGCGAATGCAATACAACACCGTGATCTCCGGCGCGATGAAGCTGCTGAACGCGCTCGAAGCCTTCAAGGGCAATGCGCCGGCGGTCGTGCGCGAGGGTTACGGCATCCTGCTTCGCGTGCTCTACCCGGCGTGCCCGCACACGGCGTGGAAGCTGTGGCACGAGCTCGACTACGCCACGGCGCACGGCGACCTGCTCGATGCAAAGTGGCCGCAGGTCGACGACGCGGCGCTGGTGCAGAGCGAGATCGAGCTGATGCTGCAGGTGAACGGCAAGCTGCGCGGCAGCATCCGTGTCGCCGCGACGGCGGGCAAGCACACGATCGAGGCGGCCGCGCTGAGGAGTCCGGACTTCATCAGGTTCTCCGAAGGCAAGCGGCCGAAGAAAGTGATCGTGGTGGCGGGCCGGCTCGTCAATATCGTCGTCTGAGCCTGTGGCCTCGATGACCGCGCGCCGCGGCCTCCTGATTGCCGCGACAGTAGCGCTGGCCGGCTCGTTCGCCGCGGCGCTGGCCGGCTGCGGGTTCGAGTTGCGGCGCGCGCCCGAGTTGCGCTTTCGCACCATCCATCTCACCGGCTTCAAGCCGCGCTCGCCGCTCGCCGACGAGTTGCGCAACACCATCAATGCCAGCACGACGACGCTGGTGGTCGAAAGCCTGGCGCAGGCGCAAGTGGTGCTCGAGGCGGTGGAAGACGCGCGCGAGAAGGTCGTCGTGGCGAGCAGCTCGATCGGGCAGGTGACGGAATTCCGGCTGCGCGAGCGCTTCGGTTTTCGGCTGCGCAACGTCTCCGGCCTCGAGCTGATCCCGAAGACCGACATCCTGCTGAACCGCGACCTGAGCTACACCGAGAGCGCGGCGCTCGGCAAGGAGCAGGAAGAGGCGTTCCTGTACCGCACCATGCAGAGCGA
>JANMAW010000455.1:0-1848 GCA_031360005.1 Rhizobacter sp. | reverse complement strand
AGCTGCGGCCACGCCGAGCAGGCCGTACAGCGCCGCGGCACCGGCATCGAACTGCAGTGCCGGGGCGACGCCGGGAAAGTAGCCGCCGCCCAGATCGCCGGCGAGCAGCCGCAGCGCGAGCGCCGCCAGGCTGGTGCCCAGCACCAGCCCGAGTACGCTGCCGACCGCACCCAGCAGTGCCGACTCGGCCAGCACCAGTGCGAGGCGCTCGCCGCCGCTCAGGCCCAGCACGCCGAGCAGCGCGAGTTGCGGTTGGCGCTTCGCGACCGACAGCGACAGGATCGAGAACACCAGGAACGCCCCGGTGAACAACGCGACCAGCGCAAGCACCGTCAGGTTGACCCGGTAGGCGCGCGAGACATTCGATACCCGCTGCGCCGCCTCGTCTGGCGCAGCGGCGCGAAGGCCCGGCGGCAACGCGAGCTCGCGCAGCACCTCGGCCCGGTCGGCGCCGGCGCGCAGCCGCACGTCGATGCGGCTCAGGCGACCGAGCCAGCCGAACGCGGCCTGCGCGCCGGCGATGTCCATCACCGCGATCGCCCCGCCGCTCGCGCCGATGCTGCCCGAAACAAGCAGGCTCGTCGTGCCCGCCGGCGTTTGCACGCGGATGCTGGCGTCGCCCAGTCGTTGGCGCGCAAGCGCGTTCGGAAAGATCGCATCGGGGTCGAGTGGCGCGTAGCGGCCGGCACCTTCGGCGGGCCGCGGCAGCAACGCCGGCGACAGCGGCGCCGCGACCAGTGCATCGATGCCGGCGATTTTCAGCGCGACGCGCCGGCCCTGCGCGTCGAAGGCGTAGGTGTCGATCTCGATCACCGGGCTCGCGATCGCGACCTGCGGGTGGCGCGCGACGCGCTCGTACAGCGTCTCGTCGAATCCGCCAACGGGGCCGCGCAGTTCGAAGTCGGGCACGCCGTTGACCGCGCGCACCGCGGCGCTGAATTCGCTCAGTGCCGACTGGTTGATCAACTGCACCGAGAACGCCAGCGCGACCCCGAGCGTGACCGCGAGCAGCGCGGCGCAATTCCGCCAGGGGTGGTGGCGCAGCTCGGGCCACGACAGGTGGCGCAGCAGGCCGGTCACTCGGCGCCCCCGCGCATGCCGCTCGGCGTCAGCGTCAGCACCCGGTCGGCGCGCGCCGCGGCGGCGCGCGAGTGCGTGACCAGCACGCAGGCCGCGCCCTCGCTGCGCACTTGCGCCGACATCAGGTCGAGCACGCGCTCCGCGGTGCCGGGGTCGAGGTTGCCGGTCGGCTCGTCGGCGAGGATCAGCTGGGGCTTGTGCACCAGCGCGCGCGCGATCGCGACGCGCTGCAATTGCCCGCCCGACAGCGTCTGCGGCAGCCGCGCACCGAAGCCCTCTAGACCGACGGCCGCGAGCACTGCTGCCACGCGCGTCGGGTCGGGGCGGCCCTGCAGCAGCAGCGGCAGCCCGACGTTGTGCGCGACGCTCAGATGCGGCAGCACATGAAAGGCCTGGAACACGAAGCCCAGGTGAGCGCGGCGCATCCGCGCCTGCTGCGCTTCGGACAGTGCGCTGACGTCGATGCCGTCGAGGCGCACGTGGCCCGCGTCGACGCTGTCGAGGCCGGCGATGCAGTTCAGCAGGGTCGATTTGCCGACGCCCGATTCACCGAGGATCGCGATGAATTCGCCGGGTGCGAGCTGCAGGTCGACATGCGCGAAGACGACGGTGTCGCCATAGCGTTTCGCGAGTGCGCTGACCTCGAGCAGCGGTGGCGCTGTCATGCGGGCGGCAGGGCCTGGACCAGTTGCGACGCCAGCGTCACGACTTCGCCTGTCGCCTGCGGGCTGTCGCATGCGACGCGGTGGCGCTGCGGCATGCTGCGCA
>JANMAW010000435.1:0-3481 GCA_031360005.1 Rhizobacter sp. | reverse complement strand
CAGAAGTTCACGGCCGACATGATGGCTGCCGTGCCGGCAGCAGCCCGCAAGCAGCTCAGCGGGCTGACGACGCCTGCCGCACCGGCGAGTTGATCGCCGGCGGCACCGGAACGCGGATCACGGCGCTTCGCGCGCCGGCACGTTCGCCGGGCGCTTCGATGCCGGCAGGACCCTGTCGAGCAGCAGGTCGAGGAAAAAGAAGAACAACAGCGCCACCAGCATCAGCACCATGCCGGCGGCGCCGTGCAGGAAGCCCTGCCCGGCCTCGTCGCCAAAGTAATAGGTCACCAGCACCAGCGTGATGACGCGAACGATGTTGGCGACGAACGCGATCGGCAGGATGGACGCGAGCATCAACCCCAGGTGCAGATTGCTCTTGCGCCCCATCAGGTACATGAACAGCGTACCGAGCGCGGTGAGGCTGAACATCGAATGCAGGCCGGAACAGGCATCCGCCACCTGCAGCTGGTACGGCCCGATCGACAGGATCACCCCGCTGCGCGCGATCGGGTAGCCGATCATGTAAAGCAGGCTTTCGACGATGTTGGCGATCATGCCCTTCAACGCGCCGGTGATCGCGTCGACCAGGATTCCCGGCAACGGGATCATGAAGATGAAGTACAGCAGCGGGAACCACGCCAGGCGAATGGCCGGCATCCCCTTCATCAGCAGCAGGACCCCGGCGACCACCAGCGGCTGCGATGCGAACTCGAGGATCGAGATGTTGAACACCCGGCCGACCAGATAGACGACCAGCCCGAGCGCGAACAGCGGCCACCCGAGCAGCGGCAAGGGCTTGGCAGGCACACGGTCGATCTCGTGGCGAAGCGTCCAGAACAGCCAGGCCAACACCGCGAGGACGATCGCGCCATGACCTTGCTCCTCGCTTTGCCAGATGCCCTGCGCCGCCCACCAGTAGAGCGGCAGGTACATGACGGCAAAGCCGCCGATCGCGAGCAGCCAACCAAGTTTCAGGTTCACTGCGGCGAAGCGGCCCTCGATCGCCGGACGCACGCTGCTCACCGGTATTTCGCTTTCGCGGCCTTGGTCGCCGGCACCTCGTTCAGCACCGATCCCACCACGGTCACACCGGCGTTCATCAGCCCCTGCACCAGGTCGCTGAAGGCCGCGACCCGGGTCTGCGAGCTGCGCGCCATCACCAGCGCTGCGCCGGTACGGACGGCGATCATCGCGGCGTCTTCCCCGACCGACAGCGCCGGGGTATCGACGATCACCACATCGAAACTCGACTTCACCTGGATCATGAACTCGTCGAAGTTCAGCCGGTTCAGCAGTTCCAGCGGGTTTGGCGGCACCGGGCCGGCCGGCAGCACGCACAGGCCGGCGAGGTCGGGAATGCGCACGATGGCTTCTTCACGCGAGCGGCCCGACAACACGGTCGAAAAGCCGATCTTGTTGTCGAGGTAGAACAGTTCGTGCTGTCGCGGGTTGCGCAGGTCGGCATCGACAAGCAACGTGCGCTCTCCGAGCTGCGAAAACACCACCGCGAGGTTCGCGGCCAGGTGGCTGCGGCCCTCGCCACGCTCGGAGCCCATCACCGTGAGCACCTGACGCTGGTCGGCCTTGTCGAACCAGCGCAGCATCAGCTGGCTGCGGATCGAGCGCAGCTGTTCGACGCGCGGGCTGAACGGCTGGTACGCGGCCACGAGTTCGTCGCTGACCGGCTTCTTGTCGCCGGGCGCCTGGCGCAGGTAGGCATAAGCGAACTGGCGCGACAACGCGTACTGGATGTCGGCTTCGCTGAGCAGACCCAGCCGCACCGCGGCATCGCCGAAGCGCAGGTTGTGCTCCTTCTGAAGCAGCAGCACGCGCTCGGCGTCTTCGGGTTTCAGCAAGCCGCTGTCGATCAGGATTCCGCCAAGCGAGCGGGTCACGCGAGGCGCCCCGGCCGGCATCGAGACGGTCATCTTCATGACTGAGCTCCCGGTGCCGACAGCAGGCGCCTGCCGGGAATGACCGGCCCGGCCTGCAACAGCCTGCGGAAGACCGGGCGCCTCGATCCTTCCGGGCGCAGCACGCCGATCACCGGCACACCGGCGACGATCATCAAGTCCTCAGGATCGCGAACGCGCCGATCCAGCAGCTCCCAGCCCAGCGCGGCAAGGATGCCGAGCGCAAGCCCGCCGAGCATCGAACCGACGATGCCGGCCGCCACCTTCGGGCGCGACGGCTCGAGCGGCTCGACCGCCGGGCTCAGCAGGCGCGTGTTGGCCTGGTTGTTCTGGCCCTCGAGCGTCAACTGGCCGACGCGCGAACTGATCGCCTCATAGGCGCGCTGCGCGGTGTCGAGATCGCGCTTGAAGACGGCCTCCATGTCACGGTCGCCGCGCAGGGTCTGAAGCTTTTTCTTCTGCTCCTCGACCATCGTCTGCAGTTCCGCGACCTTCTGGTTGCTGCCGCGGTTGATCGTGGAGGTACCACCGGACACCCGCCGCGATTCGGCAGCGATCTGCTGCTTCAACTCGCCGATCTGCGCATCGAGCTGGATTCGCGCCGGATGGTTCTTGCCGACGACGGCGCTCAGCTCACTGAGCTTGGTCTCGGCCATGGCCAGCTGACTCTTCAACGCTTGCACGGCCCCGCTGAACAGAATGTCAGGCGACGATTCACCGCCCGAAATGCGCAGCCTCGTGCCGGCCTCGACTCGTTCTGCCTGCGCGAGGCTCAACTGTGCCGTCAGGGCCTGGTAGCGTGCGTTCTCCTGGTCGAAGCGTTCGTCGGAAACGACGATGCCCTTGTCCTGCTGGAACTTCGACAATTTGGCCTGTGCCGCCTCGAGGTTGTTGCGCAGCACCTTTGTCTGGTCGTCGAGGAATGCCGCCGACTGGCGTGCCGGCGCCACCCGCAACTCGACCGAGATGTCCATGTAGGCCTGGACGAACGCGTTGGCGGCGGCCTGCGCGAAGATCGGGTCCTGGGCCGAGAACGCCACGTTGATGACGTTGCTGCCACGCCCGGGCTCGACAGAAAGGCCTTTTTGCAACAGGTTGGCGAAATAGCGCTCGAGCGGAATCTTCGCGTTCGTCTGGTCACGCCACTGCGCCACCGCCGAAGGCGAGCGCTCGACGCCGAGCATCTTCACGACGCGCGACGCGACACGCTCGCTCTTCATGATGTCGACTTGGGTGGCGATGTAGCTGGGGGCCGCCAGGCTGGGCGCCAACGCGCCGAGCACCGGGTCGATGCGCATCTCGACGATCATCGCCGTGTCGGCGGTGTACTGCTTCGGCAGCAGCAAGGTGATCGCGGTGCCTGCGATCGACACGCTCACCAACAGCGCCAGGACCAGCCATTTGCGCGCCCAGATGATGCGCAGGATTTGTTTGATGGACATGATGGCGCCGGCTTAGAAGAGGGATTCCTTGACGTAGATCACGTCATCGCGCACGACCGGGTCGTTCAGGTCCAGGTCGGTGACGCTCAACACGCCGTTGGCATCGCGCCGGTGCACCTTGATGCC
>JANMAW010000430.1:0-5451 GCA_031360005.1 Rhizobacter sp. | reverse complement strand
TGCTGTCGTCGTTGACTTTCAGCCAGCGCTCTTCGACGATGCGGCGACTGCGCTGGTCCAGCGCATCGAGCGCCAGCGCGATGCCGTCGCCGGCCAGCCAGTCGCGGTTGCGCGCCTCGAGCACGCGCGTCGGCTCGCTCGCTTCATCGGCAAGGTAGGCGATCGGCGCAAAGCTCTCTTCACTGTCGTCGGTCTGCGGCTCGAGCGCGACGTCCCCGCCGGACAGGCGTGTTTCCATCTCGAGCACTTCCTCGCGCTTCACGTTGAGCGTGCGTGCGAGCGTGTCGACTTCGCCTTGCGTCAGCGTCGCGCGGTGGGTGTCGACGTCAGCGGCGTCGTCCTTCATGCTCTGCTTCATCGAGCGCAGGTTGAAGAACAGCTTGCGCTGCGCCTTGGTCGTGGCGACCTTGACCATGCGCCAGTTCTTCAGGATGTACTCGTGGATCTCGGCCTTGATCCAGTGCATCGCATAGCTCACCAGGCGCACCCCCTGGTCAGGGTCGAAGCGCTTCACCGCCTTCATCAGGCCGATGTTGCCTTCCTGGATCAGATCGCCGTGCGGCAACCCGTAGCCGAGATACTTGCGCGAGATCGACACCACCAGCCGCAGGTGCGACAGCACGAGTTTCCCGGCCGCCTCAAGATCGCCGCTCGCGCGCAGACGCGTCGCGTAGGCCACCTCTTCCTCGTGCGTGAGGAGCGGGACGCGATTGGCGGCACTGATATAGGCGTCCAGATTGCCGAGCGAGGGCACCAGGGCCCACGGGTCGCGGACGGTCAATGCAGAAGCAGTGGAAGTTTTCATGGAGAGATCAGACATGCCGAACCCCTTTCAGTTCCGCAAATATTAGCACTCGCGTCTGGAGAGTGCTTGGAGCCAGGCACGATCGCCCTATCGCATCCTGCCGACATCCGAGGCCAGGTTGCCGCGACCTGCGCGACCGAGGTAAGTGAGTCGTTGCCAACGACGGGTTGCGGATCAATCTGATCGCCCACGTCGATCGGGTGTTCAGGAGCGGCAGGAGGAACAGGGCTGCAGCCTTCGATGCCGACTCGAGGCACCTTGCTGAGGGATACTCCGGCTCTCGCGACGAGATCCGATGGATTCACCCCGCTCATTTGCTCCCGACGCCCCTTGGCGGCAACAGTTGCGAGCCCGCGTCGCCACCGCCTGGCGCGTCAAGATGGTTTCCAACATGCTGGGCATGGCGGCGTTCTTTGTTGCCTACTTCTGGGTGCTGCGCAACCCGCAGTTTCCAGTCACCGTGATGCCGCTGACCGGGCTCGACCGCTGGGTGGCGTTCGAGCCCGCCGCGATGCCGTTGTACCTGTCGTTGTGGTTGTACGTGTCGCTGCCGCTGGCGCTGTTGAAGAACCGGCGCGAACTGGCTTCCTATGGGCTCGCGACGCTGGCCCTGAGTGGCATCGGCCTGGGTATTTTTCTCGGGTGGCCGACAGCGGTGCCCGAGTTCGGAATCGATTGGTCGCATCACCCGTCGGTCGCATTTCTGAAGGCTGTCGATGTCGGCGACAACGCGTGCCCGTCCCTGCACGTCGCGTTCGCCGTCTTCACTGCTGTCTGGCTCGAGCGCCTGTTGCATGAAATGAACGTCGGTGTCGCGGCTCGCACGTTCAACGCGGCGTGGTGCGTCGGTATTCTGTATTCCACGCTGGCGACGCGCCAGCATGTGGCCCTCGACGTGCTCGCCGGCACAGCGCTCGGGTTGTTGGTCGTGGCGGTCCACCTGCGCACACTGCACGCCCTCGAACCCACCCGCGCCGAACCGTCGGTTCCGGATCCTCCGGCGACGGCGGGCGCGCAACGCAACCCGAGCTTCGATGGCTCGGGCTAGTCGTACTGCGTGTCCATCTGCTCCAGCAGGTCGTCCACCACCGCCAGCAGCTCCGCCACGTTGACCGGCTTGGTGAGGTAGTGCGTGCAGCCGGCCTCGAAGGCGGCATCGATCTGCTGAGCCAGCGCATCGGCCGAGACCACCACGATCGGAATGTCGCCGGTGAGCGGATCGGCCCTCAAGTGGCGCAGCAACTCCATGCCGCTGATGTCGGGCAGGTGCATGTCGAGCAGGATCAGATCCGGCCGGCGCGCGCGGATCGCGGCCAGCCCGTCGAGGCCGGTGACCGACACGCGCATCTCAACCTGCGGTCGCTGCGCGAGGATGCCGCGCATGACCTCGACATTCGTCTCGTTGTCTTCGACGTAATGCACCAGCCGGCGGTGGTAGTCGGCCGCCAACGGCGCGAGCTCGTCGAGGTCGCTTCGCACCGTGTCGGGGTCGGCCGAACACGGCAGCATCAGGATGAACGCCGAGCCCTGGCCCGCGGCGCTGCGCGCACGCAACGACCCGCCCATCAGCTCGGCAAGCCGCTGGCTGATCACGAGGCCGATGCCGGTTCCCTGGTGCGGCGAGCGCTCACGGCCGAGCCGATTGAAAGGCTGGAACAGGTCGGCGAGCTGCTGCGAGGTCATGCCCAGGCCGGTGTCGATCACCTCGATCTCCACGGCGTCGGCGCCGACCGAGCGACAGGCGATGTGGATGCGCCCGCCCTCGGCGTTGTACTTGACCGCGTTGCTCAGAAGGTTGGTCAGGATCTGTTTCACCCGGGTCGCGTCGCCGAGCACCGACGCGGTGCCGGGCGCGAAGTCGCGCGAGATCGCGATGCGGCGTTGCTGCGCTTCGCCGGCCACCATCACGACGGTGGCATCGAGCAGTTCGGTCAGGTTCAGCGTCTCGATCCGCAAGCGCAGGTTGCCTGATTCGATGCGCGACAGGTCGAGAACATCGTTGATCATCTCCAGCAGGTGCCAGCCAGCCTGCTGGATCTGGCTGACCCAAGGCTGTTGTGCCGGGGCGAGGGGGTTGCGTGTGTCGAGCTCGAGCAGTTGCGCGAAGCCGAGCATCGCATTCAGCGGCGTGCGCAGCTCATGGCTCATGCGCGAGAGGAACTCGCTCTTCGCGCGGTTCGAAGCCTCGGCTGCTTCGCGCGCGTGCTCGGCTTCCTCGAGCTTGCGGTGTTCGGTGATGTCTTCGACCACGCCCACGACGCTGCGCGGCGTTCCATCCTCGTCGCGCAGCAGCGAAACGGTCGCCTGCACCCACACCGTCGCGCCGTTCTTGGCGATGTAGCGCTTGTGGCGGCGGTACATCGGGATGTCGCCGCGCACCAGCTGGGCCATCAGCTCCATGTCCTGCAGCATGTCTTCCGGGTGGGTGTAGTCGGCGAGGCTGCGCGTCAGCAGTTCCTGTTCGCTGTAACCGGTGAGGGCGCAGAAGCGGGGGTTGGTCTCCTTCACGTTGCCGCGCAGGTCGGTGTAGACCACACCGATCGGCACGTTGTTCAGAATGTTGCGGAAACGCTGTTCACTTTCGCGCAGCGCGGCCTCGGCGACTTCGCGTTCACGCACCTCGGCCTGCAGCGACGCCGTGCGCTCCTGCACCGCTGTCTCGATGCGGCGTGCACGGCCGGTCACCGTCAGCAGAAAGCCGCCGAGCATCGCGGTCGACAGCAGCCCGACCATCGCAAACAGCCAGACGTCGGCACCGCGAAGGTTGGGCAGGTCGCCCGGCGACGCGCTGACATGGACCTCCCACTGCCGGCCGGCGTAATTCAGCGTCTGCACGTCATGCAGCTCGGCCTGACGTGTTTCGCAGCCCATGGCGCCCGCCAGACGCCGCGGCGCTTCGCCCGGGCTGGTGTCGACCAGGCACAGCGCGAGGTGCGGCGGGAGCTGCGCGGCCAGCACCTTCAGCAGGTCATCCATGCGCAAGGCCACAAACACCGCGCCGCGCATTGCGGAAGCTCGCTGGGATTCGCTGGGAACGCGTGGCATGTAGAGCGCCTGGTAGATGACCACCCCGACCTGGTTTTCCCCCACCGGCTGCTGTGTCAAACGAAAGCCGGCGGTCGCTGCGGGCAGGCCGCTGCGGCGTGCCGTGTCGACCGCGGCGCGCGCCGCCGGGACCGACAGGACATTCAGCCCGAGTGCGGCGGCATTGCCGGCCTCAGGCTCCAGGTAGTGGATCGCCAACACCTCGCTGCTGCTGCGCAGCGATGCCGGTGCGTCGGCGCGATCGAACACCGAATAGTGTTCGACCCCTTCGGCACGCACCCTGGCTTCGAAAGCGGGCACGTCGTCGCGCCTGAGGAACTCGGCCCAGCCCATCGCCTGCAGGGCACTGCTTGCGAACCAGGCGCGCGTCGCCAAGCGCATCTCGTCGAGGTCGACGTGCTCCGACGCGACGAACACGCCGTTCAGGGCCTCGAGCGCGTGCAGCGGCTGGCGCAACTGCGCCGCGAGGGCCTGCGACGCGCTCGCCGCGTCGCGATCGAAGGCAGTCTGCATGCGCTCGTCGTTCCAGCCCGCGACTTGGCGGATGCCGAGCACCAGCAGCAGCGTCACCAGCGTCAACGTCAGACCCACGCTCAGGCGACGTGGCGCCCAGGCACTGCGCGGGCGGCCGAGCAGCGAGAGGATGATCGGCGCGGCGATCAGCACGCCGAGCAGATCGCCGATCCACCATGTGACCATGCTGAGCGGCAGTTCGGAGGTCTTCACCGTGTCGGTGACCCACAGGCCGAAGTGCGCGATGCCCACGCTCACCACGCAGGCGACGATGCCGGCGATCAGGAACACCATCACGTCGCGCGGCTCCGAGAGCGTCAGCGGCAGCTCGGCATGGCGCTCGACCAGAGCAGCACCGACCCACGCCTGCAGCGCGGCGCCGACGGCGATCACGATCGGCAGCGCCAGTGCCGACGCCGAGAAGGGTGTGTGATGCAGCGCCAGTGAGAGGTTGACGCAGAAGGCGCCGAGCGCCACCGCCGGCAGCATGCGCCGGCCGAAGATCAGCACGCTGGCAAGCGCCACGCCGGCGGCCGGGTACAGCGGCGATGCATATCCCGGCGGGATCGCCAGTGCGAGCGACGCGAGACCCGCCACGACATAGCAAACGGCGGTCAGCACGAAAGCCGCCATCCAGTGCATTGGATCGTCGGTGGTCGTTGTGGTGGTCAAGCGTGCGGTGCGGTTCAAGGTGGCGGCGGCCCGGCGTGGCCGGTCCGACAAAAGGTTCGATTCTGCGCGGGCCGGCGTCGCAACGCAGGGCCGGCGGCCGGAATTCGTTTGAATCAGGTTGGTACTCCGAGGCACGCCGCAGCGTCGCGCGGCCGCCGGGCGCCCGCAGCGTGGCTCAGACGTTGAAGAGGAAGTTCAGCACGTCGCCATCCTTCACCACGTATTCTTTGCCTTCGGCGCGCATCTTGCCAGCGTCCTTCGCGCCCTGCTCGCCTTTGTAGCCGATGAAGTCGGCGAACGCGATCGTCTGCGCGCGGATGAAGCCGCGCTCGAAGTCGGTGTGGATCACGCCGGCCGCCTGCGGGGCGGTGTCGCCGACATGGATCGTCCAGGCGCGCACTTCCTTCACGCCGGCG
>JANMAW010000354.1:0-1699 GCA_031360005.1 Rhizobacter sp. | reverse complement strand
TCATCAAGGATCTTGCGCTGCTGGCGTCGAACTTCCGCAGCAGCATGACCTTGTCGCAGTATCTGCAGCGTGAAGGCACCGTCGCGATCGCTAACATCGACACGCGCCGCCTGACGCGCATTTTGCGCAGCCGCGGCGCGCAGAACGGTTGCATATCGACCTTGCCGCTCGGCGAGGCGGTGACGCAATCCCACATCGACGCTGCGATCGCCAATGCGAAGGCCGCGCCGAGCATGAACGGCCTCGATCTGGCCAGGGTCGTCAGTGCGACCCGGGCCTTTGAGTGGATCGAAACCGAGTGGTCGCTGGGCGGCGGGCACGGCCAGCAGGCCGACCCGAAGTTCCACGTCGTCGCATTCGACTATGGCGTGAAGCGCAACATCCTGCGCATGCTCGCCAGCCGCCGATGCCGTGTCACCGTGGTGCCGGCGCAGACCAGTGCCGCCGAGGCGCTGAGGTACCGGCCCGACGGCATCTTCCTGAGCAATGGCCCCGGTGACCCGCAGCCCTGCGACTATGCGATCGAAGCGACGCGGGAGTTGATCGACACCGGGATTCCGACCTTTGGCATCTGCCTGGGCCACCAGATCATGGCGCTGGCCTCGGGCGCTGCGACCTTCAAGATGAAATTCGGCCACCACGGCGCCAACCACCCGGTGAAAGACCTGGACAACGGCCGCGTCAGCATCACGAGCCAGAACCACGGCTTCGCGGTCGACGAGAAGACGCTGCCGGCCAACCTGCGCCCGACCCATGTGTCGCTGTTCGACGGCACGCTGCAGGGTCTGGCGCGCACCGACCGGCCTGCGTTCTGCTTCCAGGGCCACCCGGAGGCCTCGCCGGGGCCGCACGACATCGCGTATCTCTTCGATCGCTTCATCGCGCTGATGGCAGACAGGACGACGGTCAAGCCGGAGCACAAGCATGCCTAAGCGCAGCGACCTCAGATCGATCCTCCTCATCGGCGCCGGCCCGATCATCATCGGCCAGGCCTGCGAGTTCGACTACTCGGGCGCGCAGGCCTGCAAGGCGCTGCGCGAAGAGGGCTACAAGGTCATCCTCGTCAACAGCAACCCCGCGACGATCATGACCGACCCCGAGATGGCCGATGTGACCTACATCGAACCCATCACCTGGCAGGTCGTCGAGAAGATCATCGCGAACGAGCGGCCCGATGCGGTGTTGCCGACGATGGGCGGCCAGACCGCGCTGAACTGCGCACTCGACCTGCACCAGCACGGCGTGCTCGCGAAATACGGCGTCGAGATGATCGGCGCGAACGAGAAGGCGATCGAAAAGGCCGAAGACCGTCTGAAGTTCAAGGACGCGATGACCGGCATCGGCCTGCACTCGGCCCGCTCGGGCATCGCGCATTCGATGGACGAAGCGCTCGCGGTGCAACGGCGCATCACCCTTGAAATCGGCGGCACCGGTTTCCCGATGGTTGTGCGCCCGAGTTTCACGCTCGGCGGCACCGGCGGCGGCATCGCCTACAACCCGGACGAATTCGAAGAGATCTGCAAGCGCGGTCTCGATCTGTCTCCGACCAAGGAACTGTTGATCGAAGAGAGCCTGATCGGCTGGAAGGAATTCGAGATGGAGGTGGTGCGCGACAGCCGCGACAACTGCATCATCGTCTGCTCGATCGAGAACCTCGACCCGATGGGCATCCACACCGGCGATTCGATCACGGTCGCTC
>JANMAW010000336.1:0-7422 GCA_031360005.1 Rhizobacter sp. | reverse complement strand
AACCGCCCGGGGGCCGGTCGCGCTGCGTGCGCAGGCCCGGCTCATCCCCGGCGATTCACCAGCACGATGCCCGCGGCCACCGCCGCCAGCGCGACCGCCAGCCGCGCCGTGATCGGCTCGCCCAGCAGCGCAGCGCCGAGCAGCAATCCGAACACCGGCGTGAGCAGCGTGAACGCTGCGAGCCGCGTGGCCGGGTAGCGACGTATCAGCCAGAACCACAGCAGGTAGCTGAGGAACGTGACGATCACGATCTGGAACCCCATCGAGCCCCATGCCAGCGCCGAGAGCTGGGTCGGCAGCGGCGCACCCTGGACGACGGCGGCGACCGTCAGCATCAAGCCGGAGACGGCAAGCTGATACAGCAGCGTCTTTTCGGCCGTCGCGCTCGACAGCGCGCTGCCGCGAATCGCCAGCGTGGTCGCGCCCCACAGCACACCGGCGCCGACGCCGAGCGCGTCGCCGAGCAATTGATGCGGGCCCGCGGCGAGGGTCGTGAAGCCTTCGGCGAACGCCCACGCCACACCCGAGAACGCGAGCAGCAGCCCAGCGATCTGCGCTCGCGACAGGCGCTCGGTGCGCGCGATGAACGGCATGCCGATGGCAACGACGAACGGCGCGATGTAGATGAAAACGACCATGCGCGACGCGGTCGTGAACTGCAGGCCGACGAAGATGCACAGGAATTCGGCCGCGAACAGCGCACCCGCCAGCAGCCCGCCGCGCAGCGTGGCGTCGTGCGTGAACAGCGGGATGCCACGCACGCGCGCCCAGCCCCACACCAGCAGCGCGCCGCCGAGCGAGCGTGACGCTGCCTGCCACAGCGCCGGCACTTCGGGCATCGCCGCCTTGGCCGCGACCTGGTTCAGACCCCAAAGGAAACAGCACGACACCAGCGAGGCGACCGCCAGTGTGTCGAGATGGGCCTTGCGCTCGGACATGGTCATTCAAGGCCTGTGGCGCCGCGGCAGAAGCAGAGCGGCGGCGCACAGGCCGCCCGCCAGCGCGCCGGTGGTGTGGACGATCGGCGCGACGGCGATGTCCCAGCCGGCCGGGTGGCGCAGCGCCTCGCCCCAGGGCGATTCACTCAGCAACTTCGCGACGAAGCCGACCAGCACCGCGCTGCCGACGAGGCGCTGCCGGCGCGTACCGCTGACCAGCACGAAGACGATCACGACCGCGACACCGGCATGCACGACGCCCGACAGGCCGCCATAGTGCGCGAGTTCGGGTTTGACGAGCAGGCCCAGGTGCGTCAGCGGCCATGCCGCGAGCCAGGCCCACGCCATGCGCGAGGGCACCAGCGCCGCGACACCGAAGACACCGGCCAGCGCGACGCCGGCCAGGTTGCCGACGAGGTGCTGCACGCTGTAGTGCACGCCCACCGCGGTGAACGACCGCCAAGGTTGAGTCAATGCGAGCGCGGGTTGCCAGTCGATCGCCGCATGGCGCACCGGCCAGCCCAGCAGCGCGCAGGCGCCGAGCAGCAGGGCCACCAAGACCCAGGCGCGGCTGGGCAGGGTCACTGCGCCGGCGCTGATTCGACCGGCGCGTCGAACACGTCGTGCCACAGTGCGAGCACGGCATCGCGCTGCGGCGCCATCGCCTCCGGGTCGACGTGCGTGGGCTGCTCGTCGAGCCGGGCCCGGTGCTGCGCACGGCGCAGCTCGCGGTAGGCATCGGCCGCCGCACTGCCGACGCCGTCGCGCAGCAGCCCGTAGGCCTGGGCCCGCTGCAGCAGCGCAATGTTGCCGACATCGTCCATCAGCCCCGGATGCGAGGCGCCTTGCGACAGCACCAGGTACTGGACCGCGAATTCCGCGTCCATCATGCCGCCGGCGCTGTGCTTGACGTCGAACCGGCCGCTTTTGATCGGGTGCGCATCGCGCACCTTCTCGCGCATCGAGCGCACCTCGGTGCGCAATGCGACGGCGTCGCGCGGCGCGCACAACACGCTGCGGCGCACGGCGTCGAACTGCGGCTCGATCCCGCGCCAGCCGGCGCACCAGCGCGCGCGTGTCAGAGCCTGGTGTTCCCAGGTCCAGGCGGTGTTGCCGCCGCGGCCGGTCTGGTAGCGCTTGAACGAGGCGAGCGAAGTGACGAGCAGGCCCGAGTTGCCGTTCGGTCGCAACGCGGTGTCGATGTCGAACAGCTCGCCCGACGCGGTGCGCAGCGTGAGCCACTGGATGACCTTGCGAACGAATGCACCGTAGACCTCGGCGGCGCGGTCGGCATCGGCTTCATCGGCATCGTCATAGACGAACACGACATCGAGGTCGCTGCCGTAGCCGAGTTCCTTGCCGCCGAGCTTGCCGTAGGCAATCACCGCCAGGCGGGGCTCGGGCAGGTGCGCCTGCTTCAGATGTTTCCAGGCCCAGCGCAGCACGAGTGCCATCGTGGCGTCGGCCAGCGCGGACAGGTCGTCGGCGACCTGCTCGACCGTGACATGGCCCTCGACGTCGCGCACCAGCGTTCGGAAAACCTCGGCGTGATGGGCGCGCCGCAGCGTGTCGAGCAGCGATTCTTCATCGGCCTGGCCGGAGCGTTCCCAGGCCTCGTGCCGGTCTTCGAGCTCGCGGGTGAATTCCGCGGCATCGAAGCGGCTGTGCAACAGGCGCTGGTCGGCGAGCTCGTCGATCACGCCGGGGTGCAGCATCAGGTAGCGCATCGGCCACCGCGCCAGGCCGAGCAGGCGCAGCAAACGGGTCTGCACCTCGGGTCGCTCGACCAGCATCGCGAGGTAGCTTTCGCGCCGCAGCAGCGGCTCGAGCCAGTCGACGAAGCGCGTCGCCGCCGCCATCGTGCACAGGCCGTCACTGACGGCCTGCGCCGCGCGCTGGATCAGTCGTGCCAGGCGCAGCTTGCTCTCGGCGCGAAGCAGCTGGATCTTCGGTTGCTCGCGCAGCGGCCGCACGCGGTCCGCGAGCTCGTCGGGCAGTTGCGCCAGAAATGCATCGCTGTCGACCGGTGGCGGCACACCGCAGTTGCGGCAACCTCCCGGGGCGCCGGAGTTGGCGGCGGGCGCGCGGCCGTCGTGCAGCAGTGCATCGAACTCCATCGCGACGAACTCGCGCGTCGCACCGAGCAGGTCGAGCAGCTCGCAGGCGTCGCCGTCGTCGCTGTCGCTGGTGCTGCCTTTGCAGGGCATGCCGAGGCTGCGCGCGATCCAGACGAGATCGCCATCGGCGGTCGGCAGCAGGTGCGTCTGCTGGTCGTCGAGGTACTGGATGCGGTGCTCGATGCGACGCAGGAATTCATAGGCCTCGGCGAGGCGTTGCGCGCTCGCCGGCTTCATCAGCCCGCCGGCGCTGAGCTTGTGCAGCGCCTTCAGCGTCGAGCGCGTGCGGATCTCGGGAAACTGGCCGCCGCGTGCCACCAGCAGCAACTGCACGATGAACTCGATCTCGCGGATGCCGCCGCGCGACAGCTTCACGTCGTTCGCGCGCTCCGGCCGGCCGGCGGCGCGACGCTGCGCTTCCTCGCGCACCTTGGCGTGCAACTGGCGCAGCCCCTCGAACACGCCGTAGTCGAGGTAGCGCCGGTAGACGAACGACGTGACCAGGCCGCGCAGCGCCAGCGCGCGTCCGTTCTTCACGCTCTCGACGGGGGCGACGACGCGGCTCTTCAGCCACGCGAAACGCTCCCACTCGCGGCCCTGGACCTGCAGGTACTCCTCGAGCATCGCCAGGCTGACCGCGGGCGGGCCCGAGTTGCCGTTCGGGCGCAGCGCGAGGTCGACCCGGAACACGAAGCCGTCCTCGGTGGTCTCGCCGATCAGCGTGTACAGGCTTTTCGCGACCTGCGCGAAGTATTCGTGCGCGCTGACCGGTTGCGGCCCGTCGGTCTGGCCGTCTTCCTCATAGACGTAGATCAGGTCGATATCGGACGAGACGTTGAGCTCGCGCGCGCCGAGCTTGCCCATGCCGACGACCCAGAAATCGATGCGCTCGCCGAGCGCGTTGCGCGGCACGCCGACACGCGCGTCGTGGTCCAGTTGCGCCTGCGCGAGCGCGCGGTTCAGCGTGACCTCGGCCAGCTCGGTCATCGCGCAGGTGATGTCGTGCAGGGCAGCGCCGTGTTCGACATCGAGCACCGCGAGCCGCTCCAGCACCAGCTGGCGCGCCACGCGCATCGCGCTGGCGAGGGTGCGGCCGTCGGATTGCAGCCGCCCGATCAGCGCTTCGATGGCGTCGCGCGCCGGCAGCCCGGTCGAGAGCAGCGGAAGTTCGGCCGCATAGCGGCGCCGGATTCGCTGCACGAATCGGCTGTGGTGGGCGCGCGCGGCGAGCTGCGCATCCGCGGCCGTCCCGGCGGGTGCGGCAGGGTGGGCGACGGTTTCAGCGGAGCCGGGGGAACCCATGGAGCGCGGCGGGGTCTGTGCTAGATTGACCGATCGGCGCTGCGCGGATCCGGTCTCGCCGCCACCTCACCGAAAGCCCGCCGCAAAGCCTCTCGCAGACCTGTCTCTCGCAGACGGATTTCTTGCCGACCTGTCCCTTGCCCAAGATCTGGCTGGCGCACCGAAGTTTTCATGTCCTTGATCCCGCCCGCCACGATCCGCCCCGATGTGACCGCTGCTGCGGAACAGCTTGCCGACCCCGTGGCGCGTCGGCCCCTGCGGTGGGTGGCGCGATCGTTGCTGGGCCTGGTCATCACGGCGGCTAGCCTGCTGCTGATTGCGTGGCTGGCACTCCATTGGTGGATTCTGCCCCACATCCAGCAATGGCGTGCCCCGATCGAGGCGCGGGCCAGCCGGGCGCTGGGGGTTCCGGTGCACATCGGCAACATCGAGCTGCGCTCGAGCGGCTGGATGCCGTCGCTCGAGCTTCAAGAGGTGTTGTTGCTCGACGCCGACCAGCGCCCCGCGCTGCGCCTGCCGCGCGTGTTCGCCGCGATCTCGCCGCGCTCGCTGCTGTCGTTCGAGCTGCGTTTCGAGCAGTTGCTGATCGACGGTGCGCAACTCGAAGTGCGGCGCGACACCCAAGGCCGCATCTTCGTCGCCGGCCTCGATTTCGGCGGAGCCGATCTCGGCAGCGGCGGCGCCGCGGCCGACTGGTTCTTTGCGCAGCACGAGTTCGTGATCCGCGGCGGCTCGTTGCGCTGGACCGACGAGCAGCGCCGGGCCGCGCCGCTCGTTCTGACGGACGTTCAGCTGGTGGTGCGCAACAGCCTGCGCCACCACGACATGCGTCTCGATGCGACACCGTCCGCCGAGTGGGGCGAGCGCTTCACCGCGACCGGCAGTTTCACGCAACCGTTGCTCGCCCGCCGTGGCGACTGGCGGCGCTGGAGCGGCACGGCGTATGCGAACCTGCCACGCGCCGACCTGCACGCGCTGCGCCAGTATGCTGTGCTGCCATTCGAGCTGAGCGAGGGCATCGGCGCACTGCGCGGCTGGTTCGAGATGGAAGACGGGCGACCCGTGGCGGCAACCGTCGACGTGGCGCTGCGGGCCGTCACGCTGCGGCTCGCCGCGAATGTCGATCCGATCAGTGTCGAAGAGGTCGAAGGTCGCCTGATCGGCCAGCGCAACGCCGACGGGATGACGCTGGCGGTGCAGCGATTCAGCTTTCTCACCGGCGACGGCCTGCGCTGGCCGCAGGGGGACATGACGCTGGCATGGCGTCAACGCGAAGGCGAGGCCGCCACGGGCGGCGAATTCAGCGCACAACGGCTCGACGTCGGGCTGATGGCGCAGGTGGGCTCGCGTGTTCCGCTCGGCGCCGCGCTGCGCAAGCTGCTCACCGGGCTGAACCCGAAAGGCCTGGTCCGCGACCTGAGCGCGACCTGGCGCGGCCCGCTGGACGCGCCGGTGCAGTACCGCGTGAAAGGCCTGCTCGCCAATCTGTCTCTCAACTCGCTCGCCTCGGGCGACCCCGGTGGCGTGGGCCGCCCGGGCCTGCGCGGCGCGACGCTGCAGCTCGAAGCGACCGAAGTCGGCGGGCAGGCGCGCATCGCGATGAACGGCGGTGCGCTCGAACTGCCGGGCGTGTTCGACGACCCGCTGCTCGTGCTCGATCAACTGAGTGCACAACTGGTGTGGAAGATCGAGCCGGCCAAGAGCGGTGCGATACGTGCCGACACGCTGCCGAAGCTGACGGTGCAGGTCAAGGACGCGCGCTTTTCCAACGCCGATGCGAAAGGCGAACTGACGGCGCTGTGGCGCACCGGCAGCGGCACCGACACTTCGGCCGCCCGTGGTGCGCGCTACCCCGGCCGGCTCGAGCTCGACGGCAAGATCTCCGACGGCGCCGCGAATCGAACCTACCGCTACCTGCCGCTGGGCATTCCGAAGGAAACGCGCCGCTACATCGAACATGCGCTGCAGAGCGGCAAGCTCAGCAGCGCCAGCTTTCGGGTCAGGGGCGATCTGTGGGATTTCCCGTTCTTCCACCCGCGCGCCGCATTGCAGGCGGGAAAGGGCGACGGCAAAGGCGCCGCCAGCGACGGCGAGTTGCGCATCGCCGCGAAGCTCGACGACGCGACCTTCGCCTACGTGCCGAGCCGACCGGCCAGCGGCGGCACCGCGGCGTTTGCGTCGACGTGGCCGGCGCTCACGAAGACCAACGTCGAACTGGTCCTGAACCGCGGCACACTCGAGCTGCGCGACGGCCGTGCGCAACTCGGCAACATCGAGTGGAACAACGTGCAGGGCGCGATCCGCAACCTCGAAGGCGGCGGCGCTCTGGCGCTCGACGCCAGCGCCCGCGGCCCGCTCGCCGAGATGCTGGCTTTCGTCAACGCCACCCCGGTCGGCGGCTGGATCGGCAAGGCGCTTGAATCGAGCACCGCCGCCGGCAACGCCGACCTGAAGCTCGGCCTCGGTCTGCCGCTCGCGCGCATCGACGCGGCCACCGTGAAGGGCAGCCTCGCGCTGGCCGGCAACGACCTGCGCATCACGCCCGACAGCCCGTTGCTGGCCGGCGCGAAGGGCCGGGTCGACTTCACGAACAAGGGCTTCGCGGTGGTCGGCGCGACCGCGAAGGTCTACGGCGGCGAGGCGGCTTTCGAAGGGGGCCCGCAACCCGACGGCACGTTGCGCTTCAACGGCCGCGGCACGGTCAATGCCGATGGCCTGCGCCGCGCCGCCGATCCCGGCCCGCTCGCTCGCGTGGCTGCGACGCTTTCCGGGCAGACGAGCTATCGCGCGAGCCTCGGATTCGTGCAGGGTCACGCCGAAGTCAATGTCACCAGCAACCTCGTCGGCCTCGGGCTGAATCTGCCGGCGCCGTTGAACAAGGCGGCCGAGACGCCGCTCGCGCTGCGTTACCAGACCATCCTCGATCCGGCGTCGCTGGCGGCAGGCCAGGCGCCGCGCGACACGCTGCGCGTCGAGCTCGGCAACGTGATCCAGGCGCAATACCTGCGCGACCTGTCCGGCGCGCAGCCGCTCGTGCTGCGCGGCGGCGTCGGCGTGCTCGAGCC
>JANMAW010000333.1:0-6001 GCA_031360005.1 Rhizobacter sp. | reverse complement strand
TCCTGCTCACGCAGACACAGCTCGATTGGGCGACGAGTCCCGCGATTCAGGCGGATGCTGCGGCGCTGGGCCAATTCCGCGACCTGCTGACCTTTGCAGACGGTCCGAGCATCGTCGAGGCCTGCGGCGATCTCGGCATGGGCGCGATCATCGCCAAGGGCATTCCGGCGGTGTACACGCCCTTGAAGAAATACACCGAGGGATCGACGGGCCACGGCACGGCGTGGCTGCGCCGCACCAACGACATCGCCAAGGCCGAGCGCTGGGGCACGGGGCTGGCGACCCTGGAAGGTGCGTGGTCGCCGGCGAATCTGTCGCTGGTGATGCGCGCGCCCGATCCGGTCGCGAGCGCTTCGCCCTTCGAGCGGCTCGAAGACCCCGGCAAGCCGGAGTTGGGTAACTTCATCGCCTACCTGGGCGCATGCACGCCGGTGCTGTCCGCCGACGATGGCAGCGAGGTCGATTCATTCCTGAAGCTGCGCGGCGAGGGCGTGATGCCCCAGGCCTACAAGGCCACGGTCGCTCACGTCACCAACTACCACCACTTCACCAAGCTCACGCTGGACGGTCTGGCGGACAACGAAACCTTCCCGCAGTGGAAGCAGAAATGGGCCTACTTCCAGCGTCCGTTGACGGTGGTGTTGTACCCAGCGGTCGACCACAACGGCGCCTTCCATCGCAACCTCGGCCTGCAGGAAATGGTGACGAACTCGAACATCCTCACCATCGTCATCGAGGGCATGGCGTCTGTCGCCAACTACCAGGCGGAGCTGGCGCCGGTGGCTGCGCGCTACGGCATCAACGGCGAGATCCAGCAGGCCATGATCGGCGGGCACGGCAACGCGACCATCCTCCAGCTCGCCGGCACGGCGGCAGCGACGGTGACCCCGGACACGCTCGGCACCGCCGGCGCCGAAGGCACCAACACGACGAACCTCATGACCGAGCTGACGCGTCTGATGAGCAGCGATCCGAAGAAGCGGCGCATCGTGCTCGATGCGTGCCTCACCAACTCGCACCACGTGGCGTCGGCGCTGCGCGCGTCGCCGGCCGATGCGGCGGCCGATGTGAATGCGGCTGTGACGGCGAATCCGAGCCTGCGCGACTTCGTCGCCGGCGTGGCCGGGGCAGGGGCCAACGTGTTCGGATCGAACTCATCGTTCGCGCCGGCGCAGACCACCTTCATGACGACGGGCAGCACCGACATCGGGCTGAGCGTGCCGGGCGACCCGGACCTGATCTCCAGCAAGATCCAGTACGTGGAATTCGGCACCGAGCCCGAGGGCTGCATGCGCGCCGTGCTGGAGTGCTGGGCCACCGACCAGATCGCCGGCACGCACGACTGTCGCGATGCCGTGCTCAGGCGCATCGGCGTCGGACGTTCGGCGCACATTGCGGCGCCCAAGACCGACACCTGGCGCGAAAGCATCATCCAGCCCTTGTACGACCTGGCGGTTAACAACTACTGGGGCAATGGCGACGCTATACGGCAGATGGGCGGATTGGCGAGCGCGGTCTTCGAGCTGTACTGGGCGGGCCACACGACGGCGAGCGGGCTCAACGCGGCCCTCGCGCCGCTGGCCGGCAATGCCGCGCACATCGACAAGCTCTTCACTCGCGTCAGCGCGGAGCCGCACTACACGGCGACGCCGCGCGTGGCGGTGGTCATCGAGCAGGCGTGGATGCAGCACACGCCGGCCCGACGTGCCCAGTTCCTCGCAGCGCTCGGACGCTACACCTCCTGCCTCGAAGCGTCGGCGGACGTCAACATGGGCATGGTGATGGGCGAGGTGCCGGCGCTGCTCACCCTGCCTCCGGTGGTTCCACCGCCGGCCGACCAGCTTCGGCTGGCGCTGATGGCGGCGCACCGTGCGCCGGTCGGCACGCCGCCGCCCTCGCCGCTGCCGGCGCAGGCGGCGTTCTTGCGCAGCCTGCTGGGCGCCGGACCCACCTTCCCGGCAGCTATGGGCGTCAGTGCCGCGCTGGGCGGGCTGGCAGGCGAGAGCGAGATTCTCGCGGACATCGGCCGGCCGATTGCGGGACCGCCCGCGGTCGGCGGACCTCCGCCCGATGCCAACATCGACACCGTGCGCGACCCGGCAGCGCTGAATGACTTCCACGTCACACCCTTGCGCCGCAAGGCCGTGGTCGCCACGGTGAGAGGCGATCTGATGGTGCGCAGCACGCCGACCACCTCGACGAACAGCAACATCTTCAATCGCTTGCCGACGACCGCCAGCGTGCAGGTGGTCGGCGAATTGAAGGCTTGGTACGCCATCGAACAGCCGGGCCGCACCGGCTTCGTGGCCAAGCGCTACGTCACACTCGTGCCATAGCCCGTCCTTGTCACATTTCCGTGGATAACCTGTGAGTTGAGCGTCAGCTGTCGTGTAAGTTGTTGATGTCCAACGAGCGCGTGGAGACGGGGTCTGTATTTGAGACCTTGGTCCTTGCGCGCAGGGCTGCGCATAGGTCCACGGTTGCTGGAGCGTGATGGAGAACCGCCGCGCGCTGCATCATGCACGCCCAGTTCGGCGAGCGAAGCGTGGTCGTGCAGTGCACTGAGTCGCCGACTGCCGACTATTGCCGGTGAAGGCGGTTAGTCCGAAACCATGTCGTCATAGCAACTCAGACGGCCCTCGCTTCGGCTCGACCTCCGCGAGTCACTTCCTGTGTGCGCCAGCGTGTGACCGGGCCCCGGCGCGGTTTGCGACAATCGCGCCATGACCTCGAACGATCTGCAGGCGGTGATCGCCCACATGGGCGCAGCGGCGCGCGCGGCGAGCGCGCGCATGGCGGCGGCGCCGACGGAAGCGAAGAACACCGCCCTGCTGGCGCTCGCGCGGCTGCTGCGCAGCGAAACCGCGGCGTTGCAACGCGCCAATGCGCAAGACACCACCGCGGCGATCGCCGCCGGCCTGGCCGCGCCGCTGGTCGACCGACTCAGGCTGACCGACGCGATCGTCGAGATCGTCGCGCAGGGCTGCGAGCAGATCGCCGCGATGCCCGATCCGATCGGCGAGATCACGGAGCTGCGGCGTCGCCCGAGTGGGATCCAGGTCGGCAGGATGCGCGTGCCGCTCGGCGTGTTCGGGATGATCTACGAGAGCCGGCCGAACGTGACGATCGAGGCCGCGTCGCTCGCGATCAAGAGCGGCAACGCCTGCATCCTGCGCGGCGGCTCGGAGGCGATGCACTCCAACCTCGCGCTGTGGAAGCTGGTGCAGGCCGCGCTGGCCGAAGCCGGCCTGCCGCCCGACGCGGTGCAGCTGGTGCAGACGACCGACCGGGCCGCGGTCGGATTCCTGATCGCGTCGCCTGCGGCGGTGGACGTGATCATTCCGCGTGGTGGCAAGGGGCTGATCGAGCGCATCGCGCGCGAAGCGAAGGTGCCGGTGATCAAGCACCTCGACGGCAACTGCCACATCTTCGTCGATGCGAGCGCCGAAATCGAGACTGCGCTGCGCGTCACCGACAACGCGAAGACGCAGAAGTACAGCCCGTGCAACGCGGCCGAATCGCTGCTCGTCGATGCCGCCATCGCGCCGGCGTTCCTGCCGCGCATCGGTGCGCTGTTCGCAGCCAAGGGTGTCGAGATGCGCGGCGACGCGGCGTCGCTCGCGCTTCTGCGGCCGGTGTCGGGTGCGAAGCTCGCGGCCGCCACCGAGCAGGACTGGGCCGAGGAGTACCTCGCGCCGATCATCAGCATGAAGGTCGTCGCCGGGCTCGACGAGGCGATCGCGCACATCAACCGCTACGGCTCGCACCACACCGATGCGATCCTGACCGAAACGCACAGCCACGCGATGCGCTTCCTGCGCGAGGTTGATTCGGCCAGCGTGATGGTGAACGCCTCGACGCGCTTCGCCGACGGCTTCGAGTATGGACTCGGGGCCGAGATCGGCATCAGCACCGACAAGTTGCACGCCCGCGGGCCTGTCGGCATCGAGGGTCTGACCTCGGTCAAATGGGTCGTGCTCGGCCAGGGCGAAGTGCGCGGCTGAACACCGCGGCTCCGGCAGGCGGCTGCGATCCGCGCCGCGCGCTTCTGACGTGCCAATGCGCGGCGCACGCGGCGCCTTCGCCAACCTTCGCGGCAAATGTCATGGCTGCGCCGGTTCGGCGCGAACCGGCGCGCGTCGCCGCGCTGGCAGGCCCGCGCGGTGACGTAGAGTCCGGGTCGATGAGCACCACGCAAATTGTCTGCTGGGTCGGCGCGGCGGCGCTGCTGTTCTGGATCGTCGGTGCCTACAACCGGCTGGTGCGGCTGCGCGGCGCGATCGTGCGGCGATTCGCACCGGTGGACGAGCATTTCCGGCAGCGCCACGCGCTGGTGTTGCTGCTACTCGATGCACTCGCCCCGGTGCTGCTGAATGCGTCGCCACGCCTGGACGCGCTGCGCGCCGCCAGCCAGCAGGTCGCGGCCGCCTGTGCGCACGCGAAGCTGCGGCCCGGCGCGGTCGGCGGCATCACCAGCCTGCGACTCGCCGATGAGATCCTGGCCGAAGCCCGCGCCCGCCTGCCGGTGCAGACCGCGTCGGGCATCGACCTGAGCGACCTGAACGCCCGGCTCTCGGCGAGCGATGCCATGCTGGCGTTCGCACGGGGCCAGTTCAACGAAGCAGTCAGCGCGTACAACCACGCGATCCATCAGTTTCCGACCGTGCTTCTCGTCGGCCTGTTCGGTTTTCGCAACGCCGGCAAGCTTTGATTCGATGACTCCGCTCGCACCGTCGTCGCACCGCTGCGGGACCGGCCGCAGGCGCCGGCCCGGCCGCGGCGGATGGCGTCGATGCACCTTGGCTGGAATACGCGTTGCTCGACACCCCATTTCCCCCGAACTCGCGCGACACTCAGGTGTTGCCGCCCAGGAGACGCCCCAATGACACCGATCCGTTGCCGCCTGAGGTTCGCGCCTTCCGCGCGCGCTCCCCTCTTGCTTGTCACGCTGCTGGTCGCCGCCGGCAGCGCGCTCGCGCAGGACGCGCAGGCACTTCGCGCGCGCAGCCTGGCCGCGACCTGCGCGCAATGCCACGGCACCGAAGGCCGAGCCATCGACGGCGCGGCGGTGCCGGGCCTGGCCGGCATGCCGGCGCCCTACCTCGCCGAGCAGTTGAAGGGTTTCAAGAGCGGCGCACGCGCCGGCACGGTGATGCCGCAGCTCGCCAAGGGTTACAGCGACGCGCAGATCGATCTGCTCGCGGCCTGGTTCGCCAGCGCCGCCGCACCGAAGAAATGAGGACGACCATGAAGCGACGCGACGTGTTGAAGTTCGCCGGTGCCGCGACGGGCGTGGGTTGCCTGGCCGGCTGCGCAACCGGTCTGATCGGCACGCCGGACACTGCGCGTGTGCTGGTTGTGGGCGGCGGCTACGGCGGCGCCACGGCAGCGAAATACGTGCGGCTGCTGTCGGAATACAAGATCGGCGTCGTGCTGGTCGAGCCAGACGCCAGCTTCGTGTCGTGCCCGATGTCGAACCTGGTGCTCGGCGGCGGCCGCACGTTGAGTGACATGACGCGCCCGTACGACAGCCTGCGCTCGATGCACGGCGTGCGGATCGTGCGCGACACCGTTGCCAGCATCGACAGCGCCCGGCGCATCGTGACGCTCGCCTCGGGCAGCACCATCCGCTACGACAAGCTGGTGCTGTCGCCCGGCGTCGAGATGATGTGGGACTTCGTCGCCGGCCTGCGCGGCGCGCACCGGCAGGGGCGCATCCTGCAAGCCTGGAAGGCCGGGCCCGAGACGACCGCGCTGCGGCGCCAGATCGAGGCGATGCCCGATGGCGGCGTGTTCGCGATCGCGATCCCCGAGGCGCCGTACCGCTGCCCACCCGGGCCGTACGAACGCGCGTCGGTGGTCGCGAGCTATTTCAAGGCGGCCAAGCCACGCGCCAAGGTGCTGATTCTCGATGCGAACCAAGACGTGACGAGCAAGGGCGCATTGTTCAAGAAGGTCTGGGCCGACTCGTACCCGGGCCTGCTCGAATACCGCCCGCAGC
>JANMAW010000285.1:0-5403 GCA_031360005.1 Rhizobacter sp. | reverse complement strand
GACGCTGTCGGCGGCGGTGATGATCTCGCTGGTGATCTCGCTGACGACCACGCCGATGATGTGCGCGTGGTTTCTCCCGGAGGGCGGCACGACAGCGAAGCCGCCGGGACGCATCGCGCGCGGCGCCGAGCGTGCCTACGGATGGGTGCTGCGCGGCTACGAACACAGCCTCGACTGGGCGCTGGCCAGCAAGGCGCTGGTGATGCTGCTCCTGCTCGCCGTGGTGGGGCTGAACGTCTACCTGTTCGCGGCCGCGCCGAAGGGTTTTTTCCCGCAGCAGGACACCGGGCAACTCAACGGCGGTTTGCGTGCCGACCAGAGCATCTCGTCGAAGGAGATGGGCCGCAAGCTCCGCCAGGTCGTCGACATCATCCGCGCCGACCCGGCGGTCGACACCGTGGTCGGCTTCACCGGCGGCGGGCGCTCGGGCGGCGGCTTCATGTTCGTCAACCTGAAGCCGGCCGGCCAGCGCAACGACAAGGGCCTTGCCGTGATCGCGCGGCTGCGTCCGCAGCTCGCGAAGGTCACCGGGCTGTCGGTGTTCCTGTCGCCGGTGCAGGACGTGCGGGCCGGCGGGCGATCGAGCAACTCGGCCTACCAATACACGCTGAAAAGCGACAGCATCAAGGATCTGAAGACCTGGGCGACGCGGCTCGCCGACGCGATGAAGAGCGCGGGCACGATGACCGACGTCGACACCGACCAGGCCGAGAACGGCGTCGAGACGATGGTGACCGTCGACCGCGACAGCGCCGCCAGGCTCGGCATCACGCCGGCGGCGATCGACGCGGCGATGTACGACGCCTTCGGCCAGCGCCAGGTCGCGACCCTCTACGACGAGCTGAACCAGTACCACGTGGTGATGGAATGGCACCCCAGGTACACCACCGGGCCGAACGCGCTGCGCGACGTTTATGTCGCCGCGAAGACGCCGGCGGGCAGTGCAGCGCCGGGTGCAGCGGCGAGCGCGGCCACCGGCAGCACGGCGGCCGCGGTCTCGGTCAACCCCGGATCACGCGACGCGTCCGGCGGCAATGCGCTCGCCAACAGCGTGACCTCGCTGGTGCCGCTGACGGCGGTCGCGAAATTCAGCGAGGAGTCGACGCCGACCTCGATCAACCATCAGGACGCCGAACTCGCGACGACGATCTCGTTCAATCTGGCCGACGGCGCGACGTTGGCCGACGCCGGTCGCGAGATCGCGCAGGCGGAGGCCGACATCGCGATGCCCACCAACGTGCGCGGTGCGTTCGCCGGCACCGCGCTGGCGGCGCAGCAATCGCAGGGCCAGCAGGCGCTGCTGATCGTCGCGGCGATCGTCGTGATCTACATCGTGCTGGGCATCCTGTACGAGAGCCTGATCCACCCGATCACGGTGTTGTCGACCTTGCCGTCGGCGGGCGTCGGCGCGGTGCTCGCACTGTTGCTGTTCAGGATGGAGTTCTCGATCATCGCGTTGATCGGCGTGTTCCTGCTGATCGGCATCGTCAAGAAGAACGCGATCCTGATCATCGACTTCGCGCTCGAAGCCGAGCGTGCGCGCGGCCTGAGTTCGTTCGACGCGGTGCGCGAGGCCTGCCTGCTGCGTTTCAGGCCAATCCTGATGACGACGCTCGCAGCTGCGCTCGGCGCGCTGCCACTGGCGATCGGCTTCGGCGAAGGCTCCGAACTGCGCCGGCCGCTCGGTGTCGCGATCATCGGCGGGCTGATCGCAAGCCAGCTGCTGACCTTGCTCACCACCCCGGTCGTCTACCTGCTGCTCGACAAGCTGCGCCGGCGCGGCGCCGACGAGTGTCTCCTGAGTCGAAGCGGCGACGCCCCGCTCGCGACCGCCGGATCGACATGAACATGCCACGATCCTCATCCCGTTCGACGCGGTGGCTGCTGATCGTCACCGTCGCGGCGCTGTCGGGCTGTGCCGTCGGGCCCGACTATCAACGCCCCGCCGCGGCGTCCCCGGCGGCGTTCAAGGAAGCGCCGCAGGACGAGGCCGGCTGGTTGCCGGCCGCGCCGGCCAACACGCTCGACCGCGGCCGATGGTGGCAGCTCTTCGGCGATGCCGAACTCGATGCGCTGATGGCGCAAGTCGAGGTCTCGAACCAGAACGTCGCCGCCGCAGTCGCCGCGTTTGCGCAGGCGCGGGCGCTGGTGCGCGAGCAGCGTGCGTCGCTGTTCCCGTCGATCACGCTCGATGGCAGTGCCAGACGCAGCGGTGGCGGCGCGTCGGGTGGGGCTGCGAACAGCCTGCAACTCGGCGTCGGCGCGACCTGGGAGCCCGACATCTGGGGGCGCCTGGGCCGCGGCGTCGAGAGCGCGCAGGCGAGCGCGCAGGCCAGCGATGCCGATCTCGCGGCGGCGCGACTGTCGGCGCAAGGCGAACTCGCGACGAACTATTTTTTGCTGCGCGACGCCGACACCGAACTGGCGCTGGTGCGCAGCACCGTCGACGGCTATCAACGAGCGCTGGAGATCACGCAAAACCGCTACGCCGCCGGCATCGCGCCGCGCACCGATGTGCTGCAGGCGCAGACCCAGCTCGCGAACACGCGCGCCGATCTCGCGTCGCTGGCGAACCAGCGCGCACAACTCGAACACGCGATCGCCGTGCTCATCGGCAAGGCCCCGGCCGAGTTCACGCTGCCGGTCGCGGTGTGGAACATGGCGGTGCCGGCCGTGCCGCTGGTCGTGCCGTCCGAGCTGCTGCAGCGCCGGCCCGACATCGCGTCAGCGGAGCGCACGGTGGCGGCCGCGAACGGGCAGATCGGCATCCAGCGCTCGGCCTACTTCCCGAGCCTCGGGCTGAGTGCTTCGTTCGGCAACAGTGGCAACCGCGTCGCCGATCTGTTCGGCGCATCGACCAGCCTGTGGTCGCTGGGCTTGTCGGTGGCGCAGACGCTGTTCGATGCCGGTGCCACGCGGGCCCGCGTCGAAGGCGCGCAGGCGTCGCGCGATGCCGCAGTGGCGCGCTATCGGCAGACCGTGCTGACGGCGTTCCAGGCGGTCGAGGACCAACTCTCGTTGACGCGTTCGCTGGCCGAGCAGGCGAGCCTGCGGCGCGCCGCATCCGAAGCCGCCGACCTGACCGAGCAGCAACTGCTGAATCGCTACAAGGCGGGCCAGGTCAGCTACACCGAGGTCGTCGCCGCGCAGGCCTCGGCGCTGAGCGCGCGCCGCACGCTGTCGCAACTCGCCGCGAACCGGCAAGTCGCGGCGATCGCGTTGATCCAGGCGTTGGGTGGTGGCTGGCACGCACCCGCGGCCACGCCGTAGATTCGAGCATCTCCTGTCATCCGTGACTCCCGCCCGCAAATCTATCGAAACACCCTAGGGTCGCAGGGCCGGCGCTCCGTCAGAATCCTCCGCTGTTCCCGGAGTTCTCGATGGAAAAAACCTGGTTGAAGCAGTACCCGGCAGGAGTGCCGGCCGACATCGATGTCGAGCAGTACGGCTCGCTGGTGGCGCTGCTCGACGAAAGCTTCAAGAAGTACGCCGGTCGCATGGCCTACAAGTTCATGGGCAAGTCGATCAGCTTCGCGCAGGTCGACGATGCCTCGCGAGCGCTCGCCGCGTACCTGCAGGCGCAGGGGCTCGACAAGGGTGATCGCGTCGCGATCATGCTGCCGAACGTGCCGCAGTACCCGGTCGCGGTGGCGGCGGTCCTTCGTGCCGGCTATGTGGTGGTGAACGTGAACCCGCTGTACACGCCACGCGAGCTCGAGCACCAGCTCAAGGACTCAGGCGCCAGGCTCATCATCATCCTCGAGAACTTCGCGACGACCCTGCAGCAGGTGCTGCCCGCGGTGCCGACGAAGAAAATCATCCTGACGGCGCTGGGCGACATGCTCGGCTTCCCGAAGGCGATGATCGTCAACTACGTCGTGCGCAAGGTGAAGAAGATGGTGCCGGCGTTCCAGCTGCCCGGTGCCGTGAGCTTCAACGACGCGATCTCGCAGGGGCACCGCAAGACCTTCACGCCGGCTCTGGCCGGGCCCGAAGACATCGCGGTGCTGCAGTACACCGGCGGCACGACCGGCGTCAGCAAGGGCGCGGTGCTGTTGCATCGCAACCTGGTGGCCAACATCCTGCAGGCCGAGGCCTGGTATCAGCCGGCACTGAAAAAAATCCCCCCCGGCCAGCAGGTCGTGACGATCTGCGCGCTGCCGATCTATCACATCTTCGGTTTCAACGCGAACATGATGCTCGGCATGCGCATGGGCGGCGCGAACATCCTGATCGTGAACCCGCGCGATCTGCCCGCGGTGTTCAAGGAGCTGAAGGGCGAGATTTTCCACAGCTTCCCGGCCGTCAGCACGCTGTTCAATGCGATGGCGCACCACCCGGAGTTCGGCAGCGTCGACTGGAGCGGGCTGGTGATCTCGGTGGGCGGCGGCATGGCGGTGCAGAGCGCTACAGCGAAGCTTTGGCTCGAGAAGACCGGCTGCCCGATCGTCGAAGGCTACGGTCTTTCGGAGACCTCGCCTTCGGTCACCTGCAACCCGGTCGACAGCGCTGCCTTCAGCGGCAACATCGGGCTGCCGATGCCCAACACCGAGGTGAAGCTGATCGACGACGACGGCAACGAGGTGCCGACCGGCACGCCGGGCGAGATCGCGATCAGGGGCCCGCAGGTCATGGCCGGCTACTGGCAGCGCCCCGACGAGACCGAGAAGGTCATGACGCGCGACGGCTTCTTCCGCAGCGGCGACATCGGCGTGGTCGACGAACGCGGCTACTTCAAGATCGTCGACCGCAAGAAAGACATGATCCTGGTCAGCGGCTTCAACGTCTACCCGAACGAGGTCGAAGAGGTGGTCACGCAGATGCCCGGCATCCTCGAATGCGCCGCGGTCGGCATCGCCGATGCGAAGGCCGGCGAGGCCGTCAAGCTGGTCATCGTGCGCAGCAACCCCGGCGTCAGCGAAGCCGATGTGCGCGCCTATTGCGAAGCCAACCTGACCGGCTACAAGCGCCCGAAGCTGGTGGAGTTCCGCACCGCACTGCCGAAGACGAATGTCGGCAAGATCCTGCGCCGCGAGCTGCGCGACTGATACGTCGCGGCGGACCGGTAGCTGGAACGGACCACCGATGACGCGGCACTGCCGTCCCGGCCACGGACACCGGCGTCGAAGCGGCTGACGCCGCGCGAAGCAGGCCCGCCATGTCGCGATCGCCGGTGGCCATCGTCAGCGCGATGCGCGACGAATTGCACGCGCTGCTGCCAAGCCTGCGCGACGCGCACACGGTGCGTCTCGCGGGCCGGGAGTTTCATCACGGCGAGATTCACGGCCGGCCGGTGGTGCTGGCGCTGTCAGGCATCGGCAAGGTCGCGGCGACCACTACTGCGGTGCTGCTGATGCACGAGTTCAACGCGCGAGCGCTCGTCTTCACCGGCGTCGCCGGCGG
>JANMAW010000271.1:0-9102 GCA_031360005.1 Rhizobacter sp. | reverse complement strand
CTGGTGCGCAGCAAGGGCGTCGGTGTGTACTTCGTGACGCAGAACCCGCTCGACATCCCCGACACCGTGCTTGCGCAACTGGGCAACCGGGTGCAGCACGCGCTGCGCGCGTTCACGCCACGCGACCAGAAGGCGGTGAAGGCGGCAGCGAGCACGATGCGCGCGAACCCGGCGCTGGACATCGAAACCGCGATCACCGAGCTGGCGGTCGGCGAGGCTCTCGTCAGCATGCTCGACGAAAAGGGCCGGCCGAGCGTGACGCAGCGCGTCTTCGTGATCCCGCCCGGCAGCCAGATCGGACCGATCACGCGCGAGCAGCGTGGCGCGCTGATCGCCGGTTCGCTGGTCGCCGGGGTGTACGAGAAAGCGGTCGACCGCGATTCGGCCTACGAGAAACTGAAGGGTCGCGTCGCGAGCCCCGGCGATTCACCCGCCGCGAACGGCACGGCGCCGATGCCAATGGGCAGGGCGGGGATTCCCGGCGCGACTGTGCCCGCGTCGGACGCGGCCGGTGGCGGCCTGCTCGGCGGCCTGAAGGATGTGCTGTTCGGCAGCACCGGCCCGCGCGGCGGCAGGCACGAGGGTCTGGCCGAAGCGGCCGCACGCTCGGCGGTTCGCAGCATCGGCTCCAGCGTCGGGCGCGAGATCATTCGCGGCGTTCTGGGCAGCCTGCTCGGCGGCAGCAGGCGACGCTGACGCGGGGTCTCGAAAGGCGGCGCCGCGCCGTCCGGCGCATGCCGGGCCGAGATGCCACCGTGGCCAGAGGCGGGCAGCGCGTCAGTAGCGCGTCGTCAGATCGGTCAACCATTGCGGCGAGTGGTCCAGCATCCAGACCTCGACGCCCCTCTCCCAGCCCGTCAGGATGAACACGCCCATCAGCACCAGCGCCCCACCGAGCAGCCATTTGCCGCGCTGGCCGGTCGCCATCAACGTGCCGCGCATCCGCACCGTGGCCTCGCGCGACAACGTGCCGATCACCAGCAGCGGCGTGCCGGCGCCGAGGCCGAACAGCAGCATCAGCAACCCGATCTGGCCGAGGTGGCGGCCCTGCGACGCAAGCGTGATCGCGGCCCCCAGCGTGGGCCCGACGCACGGGCTCCAGACCAGGCCGAGCGCCAGGCCGACCGAGAACTGTCCGAGCCAGCCGACCCCGGTGATGCGCGCGAGCAGCGCGTCGCCCGAGGCGCTCAGGCGCGACGTGGCCAGCGCGAAACCCTGCTGCAGCCGCGGCACCAGCAGCACCACGCCGAACAGCAGCAGCAACACCGCCGCGCCCTGGCGCAGCACGCCTTGATCGAGCCCGAGCGATGCGCCGAGCGTGGCGATGAACAGGCCGACCACCGTGAACGACAGCGTCAGCCCCGCGGCCAGCGCGAGCGGGCCGAAGCGGTGCTTGGCCAGCGCGGTCGCGATCAGGATCGGCAGCAGCGGCAGCACGCAGGGCGACAGCGTCGAAAGCACACCGGCCAGGTAGCCGAGCGCGAAGGTGCCGGGTCCGAAGTCCATCGCGGCCTGCGTCGTTCACGCCGGCTTGCGCCGATTCCGCGGATCAGAGCGCCTTGTCGAACAGCTCGGCGATCGCCTGCTTCTGCGTCTGACCGGTGGAACGGCCCACTTCCTTGCCGCCCTTGAAGACGACAAACGTGCTCTGCTGCGTCACGCCCAGCCGCTTTTTGAGCTCGCTCTCGGTATCGAAGTTGGCGACGTACAGCGTCACCGGTTTCATCCTGGCCTCCTTCAGCAGACCCTGGACGATCGGCTTCTGCGCCTTGCAGGTGGGGCACCAATCGGCGGCAAAGTCGACGATCACCGGCTTGCCGTGAGCGAGCGCGGCGTCGAAGCCGGCCTTGCTGAATGGGAGTTCACCGGCGCCGGCCGCCGCCGCGGCGAACCACAGGCCGGCGGCAACGATGAAGGGGCGGATCGAGAGGGACGGGTGCATGCAGGCTCCTGAAGAATGACGGTTGACGGGGTTGCCCCAAGCTCGGTCGCGGCTTTTCGGCCAGCACGAGGAGCGCCTTGCGCTAGATTCCCGCGTACCACTCGTAGCCCTGGTCTTCCCAGTAGCCGCCGTTGCCGTCGCGGATCTTCGCGAAGCTCTCGACCAGCTCGATGCGCATCAGATACTTCGCGTGCTTGTAGCCGAGCTGGCGCTCGATGCGCGCGCGCAGCGGCGCGCCGTTGCTGACCGGCAGCGGCTGGTCGTTCAGCTCGTAGGCGAGCACGGTCTGCACATGGTAGGCGTCGTCGAGGTCGACGCTCTCGTAGTAGCGCGAGTCGGGCGCGTCGAGCGACGGCGTGTCCATCGAGTCGGCGCAGCGGAACACGACGTACTTCGCGTTCGGCAACGGCCTGACCTGCGCCAGCAGGTGGCTCAGCTGCACGCCCTTCCACTTGCCGATCGAGCTCCAGCCTTCGACGCAGTCGTGCCGCGTGATCTGGGTACGCGACGGCATCGCGCGAAGGTCGGCGAGCGTGAACGCCGCGGGCGTTTCGACCAGCCCACCGACCTGCAGCTTCCAGTCCTTGAAGCCGCCCTGCATCAGTGCCTGGTAGTCGGCGTCGGCCGGCAGCAGCGTGCCGTTGGCACGGAAGTGCGCCGCGACATCGGCCTGGCCGAACTCCTGCGCCATCGCCCTGCGGCCGGCCACGACGCGGTGTGCGGCATGGCTCAGGTGCTGCGCGCTCTTCAGCACGTCGACGAACGCGGCGTTGTTCGACAACCTGTCGCAGCCGGCGAGCGGCAGCGTGGCGGCGGACGCCAGCGCGCAGCGCAGCGCCGTGCGGCGGCTGGCGCTGCGGTGCCGGGTGTGCCCGCTCGACATCGACCTGGCCTTCATGATGACTTCGCCTCCTTGTCGGCCGGAACGGCGTACCACCCGGTGACCATCGAGCGCAGCTGGTTCCACACGCCGCTGATGATGACCTCGAACAGATGCACCAGCACGAACAGCAGCAGGCCCGCCGCGGCCAGAAAGTGCAGCGTGCGTGCCGACTGGCGGCCGCCGAGCAGGTCGACCCAGCCGGTGAACACCGCATCGAGCCGCGGCGACATCGCGAGGCCCGCGATGATCACCAGCGGCAGCAGACCGAAGATGACGACGAGGTAGGCCAGGTTTTGCAGCACGTTGTAGCGGGTCGCGGCCGCGCCGGTCGGGTGCCGCAGCAGCACGTGGTCTCTGAAGGAGCGGCCGATGTTGCGCAGATCGGCGCGCGTGGGCAGCAGATCGCGCCGCAGGTGGCCGCTGGCGAGGCCGTACGTCACGTAGGCGACGCCGTTGATCACGAACAGCCAGGCGAAAAAGAAGTGCCAGTGCCGGCCCATCGACAACCACTGCGCGCCCGGAATCGTGGCCCACGACGGAAAGGCGCGCGCCGTCAGCTCGCCCGTCGCCCCGACCTTCGACGCGCCGAGCACGCCATGCGTGACGAACCGATGGCCGGCGATGCTCGTCACGCCGACGATGCCGTCACTGCCTTGAACCGCGGTGATCGCGACCCACGGGTCGGCGAAGGTGGAGTCGCGACCCCAGTACAGCGCCGGGTGCGCGTTGAAGATCGTCAGGCCGCTCATCAGCAGGATCGTCAGACAGATCACGTTGATCCAGTGCATCACGCGAACCGGCAGGCGGTGGCGATAGACGCGGCGTGCGGCGCGCGTCGCCTCGGCCCGATCGATCGTCGCCTCGGGTGCAACGGTGGGCAGTGTGGCAGGCAGCGGTGCGGCGGTCGGGGCCATGGTGGTCCTCCTCGTTGATGCGCCGGCTGCTGCCGCCGAACAGGCAACGCCGGTGCCATCTGTCGGTGGCGGCGCACCGACCTTACATCAAGCTCGCACGAACCGGGCCGGTCACTGCATCGGCGTCATCTTCAGCCCGGGCCGCATCAGCACGCGCCCCTGTGCGCTCACGCCGCTGACGACGCGGTTCGCGACGAAGCTGTTCTGCGTGTCGGGTTCGAGCGCAGCGATGACCAGATTCGCGAGTGGCTGGTCCAGCCCCACGTAGTAGCTGCCGGCGGGCACGTCGATCAGTGCCGGCACCGGTTCGACCTGCACGCGCAGCACGCCGCCGGCATCGGCGATGCTGCCGCGCACATCGTCGCGGGCGCCGAGCGCGCGCGCGGTCTCGGTATAGGTCTCGCCGCGCATCGTGCCGGTCTCGTCGAGCCGCTGCACCTGCACGCCCAGGGCCCGCAGCCGCAGTGCCGCGTCGGTCTGGTCGGCGCCGAGCCAGTAGCCGCACGGGCGCGCGCGGCGCGTCACCGGCGTCAGCGCGAGCGCCGAATCCCACGCCACGTTGATCTTCTTGTCGGCCCCGGTCTGCGGGTCCAGCATCAGCAACTCGTATTCGCTGGGCGTGGCTGCGGCCTCGACGATCGCCTCGCCGCTGCACGCCTTGTCGGCCACGTCGGCGTCGACGAAGCGGCGCAGCTTCACCAGGTCGTCGGCGCGCGCCGCCGCGCTTTTCAGCACGCTGCCGATCGCCGTCACATGCGTGTGCACGCGACGCAGCAGGTGCGCGCGTCCGACGCCGACACCGCGCGTCTCGATCAGAAAGCTGACGGCGTTGCGCAGCCCGTTGACATTGCGCCCGGTGTCGGGCTGCACGCCGCCCATCGATACTTTCTTGTCGGCCACGTCGATCGAGGTGGTGTAGTACCACTCGGTGCTCAAGCCCTGCGCCTTCAGGCTCTGCAGCAGCGGCAAGCGAAACCACTCCTCGGAAGCCTTGGTAATGAACTCGGGCAGGTTCGCGACGGTCGCGTACTGGATCAACCCGTCGAAGCGCTGCACCGCGCCGAACTTCTCGACGAAGCGACCGTACACCGTGAACTCGTGCAGGTCGACCACCACCAACGGGTTGAATTCGCGCATCAGCTGCGCCTGCGCCTGCGCCTCGGGGGTGCGCAGCAGCAAGTGGTCGCGGTTGATGTCGATGCCGCTGGCGCTGGTGCGCCGCTCGGTCATCGCACCGTCGGGGTTGGCGCGCGGCATGATCACCACGTCGATGTGGTCGAGCAGCGAGGCGAGGCTGCCCCGCGCGCCTCGCGCCAGCTCCTGTGCAATGACGAGCAGCGCCTCGCTGCCGGCGGGCTCGTCGCCGTGCTGCTGACCGACGAGCAAGACCGTCGGGCGCGGCGCCACCGCTGTGGCACCGGTGGCGGCCAGCGCCACCGGCCCGCGGCTGAAATGCAGCGCCTCCAGCGGCACGCCGGTTTGCGAACTGCCGGGCTGCAGCAGGCGGATCGTCGTCGGGTTCGCGGCGCCTTGCGCGTCGCGAACCAGGCCGTGCAGAAACGTTCGCAGCTCGGCATTGCTGGTGTAGTCGACGCGGCCGGATTCGAACGCGGGCGTCCGATAACTCACCGCGGGGTCGGGGAAGCGTGCCGAAACGCCCGGGCTTTCGAGAACCGGTGCGGGCTTCTCCGGCAGCACCTGAGCAGGTGGCGACGCGGCCGACGGCGGCGCAATGACGCCGGCAGGTGCCGACGGCTCTGTGGTCGGCGCGGCGGCTTGCGCGATCGCCACCGGCGCGGCGGTCCGGATCGGCGCAGCCTCCGGCGCGCGCTGCACGACCGGCGCGGTGCTGCAGGCCCACAACAGCGCCACCACCAAGCCCAGCGGCCAGTGCCTGGCGCGTTCCATCAAACGAGTCGATCGCATGCAGCGCTCCTGAATGTGTTCACCCGGCAAACGCGGCCGGCAATTGACCCTGACCCGCCCCGCGCGCGACGAACAGGCCGCCCGCGAGCCCAGCGCCCGCGAGCGCCGCCTTCGGCATGCGCTCGCGCGCGGTGGTGATGAAGAGGTCGCGCAACGCGGGCCCGCCGAATGCGACGTTGGTGACATGCGGCGCCGCAACGGTGACCCTTTGCAGCACCCGGCCCGCGCCGTCGCGCTGCGTGACTCGCGCGCCGCCCCAGTGCGCGACCCACAGATGACCGTCGGCGTCGGTGCACATGCCGTCGGGATAACCTTCATCTGCATCGAGCACGACGAAGCGACGCTTGTTCGACAGTTCACCCGCGGCCGAAACATCGAACGCGAAGATCGTGCGCAGCACGCTGTCGGTGTGGTACATCGTGCGCCCGTCGGGGCTGAAGGCCGGGCCGTTGGTCACGCAGTATCCGCAATCGACCGGCTCGGGCGGCGCACCGGCGATCCACCGATACAGGATGCCGTCGGGCCGGGTCTCGTCGTCATTGTTCATCGTGCCGAACCAGAGTCGCCCCGCGCCATCGGCCTTGGCATCGTTCAGTCGCATCGGCGAATCGGCTGCATGCAGCGTGTGCAGCCACTCGATCTGCACAGCCGGGTCGAGCGTCAACGCGGCCACGCCGCTCTGAAAGCCGGCGAGCCAGCCGCCCCCGGCGCGCGGCAACAGCCAGCCGATCAGCTGCGGCATCGGCCAGCGTCGCAGCGCATTGCTGGCCGGCGTGAAGCTCAGCACCTCGCGGCCTTTGATGTCGACGAAATAGAGTGACTCGTCCGCCGCGTGCCAAAGCGCGCCCTCGCCAAGGCGGCATGCGCAATCGCTCGCGAGTTCGGCCTGCATTTGGCGGACCGTCACGACCGGCCGGCATCGACGACGAATTCCTGCGCGGTGATCATGCGGGCGGTGTCGGCGGCGAGAAACATCACCATGTGCGCGATGTCGGTGCCGACGATTCGGCCGGGGATGCAGTGGTTGCGGTCCATGTCTTCGTCGCCGGCAGCGTCGACCCACAGATCGATCTGGCGCTGCGTCATGACCCATCCGGGGATCACGCAATTCACGCGGATGCCGTCGCGCCCGACTTCCTTCGCCATGCAGCGGGTGAAGCCGGTCATCGCCGACTTGCAGGTCGCGTACACCGAAAGGTTCAGCGACTTCATCATCCAGCTGCCAGAACCGAGATTGACGATCGCGCCGCCGCCGCGCGCACGCATCGATGCGAGCACCGCCTGCGTCGCGAAGTAGTGCGGCCGCAGGTTGATCGCAATGCGCTCGTCGAAGTACTCAGGCGTCACCGCATCGACGCGGTGGCGCGCGTCGTTCGCGACGTTGTTGACGAGCACATCGATGCCGCCGATCCGCTGCCCGAGCGTCGCGATCGCAGCTTGCAGCGCCGGCACATCGGTCACGTCGCACGCCTCGAAGTGGGCACTCGGCACGCCCGCGGCAAGCGCGCGGCCAGCCGCGTCGTCGCGGTCCAGAAAGCCGACGTGGCAGCCTTGCTGCGCGAAGCCTCGAACGATGTCGGCGCCAATGCCGCTCGCACCTCCGGTCACGATCACACCCCGCCCGCGCAGACTGTGGAAGATGACCCCGGAAAACTCGATTTGCGGAACGCTGGCAGTGCGCATGACCGGTGGCCTTTCGTGACGCTGCGGCGCATTCTGCCGCACCGCAGGCCGCGACGCGGTTCACGTCACGCTGACTCGTGACGATGTGTTCATCGGCGAACGCCGAAAGCCCACCAAGGTGGGCTTTCGGGCCAGCGGAGAATCACCCGCGCCTAGCGCGGATCAGATGAGATGCAGCTGATCGCCTTCGAATTTCACGCGGTCGCCAACGCGCAGGTCGTCGATGCGCTGGAAGTCGAAATCGCGCACGCTGCCGTTGTCAAACCGAACCTGCACGCGATACACCTCGTCATCGCGACGGGTGCGGTTTTCGATCGCATTGCCGGCCACTGCTCCGCCGATTGCGCCGGCACCGGTGGCAAGCGCCTTGCCGGTGCCGCTGCCGAACTGGTTGCCGACAACGGCACCGATGACGGCCCCCAGGATCGCACCGGCACCTCTGCCTCGAGACGCGGTCTGCACGTAGCCGATGTTCTCGACCCGGCCGTACTGCGTCATCACAGGTACCTGCCTGCTCGCTTGCGGCGGGTCGTAGGAAACGCGATCGTCGCGCTGCGACGGCGCTGCACAGGCCGTGACCAGCGCAATCGCAGCCAGACCCGAAAGGGTGGAAAGAGGACGAACGAACATGGCAGGCTCCTTCAACTGGATCAATGCAACAGCAGTTCGACCGAACGCTGCTTGAAATCCCATTGTTGTGCTGGCGCGTGCGGTGGCGAATCGGTGCCCGCCACGAAAACTCGTGAGCGGCCGCGCACGGCGGGCGTAGTCAATCTCCCACAGACGCGCCGCCGGTAGGCAGCCCTTCAGTCATGCCGGCCGCGCCGGTCGTTCCATTGCTCGTGACCGTGATGGCGGCCCGGGTGGTGGCGCGGATACGCTACCGGCACCGGTTGGTAGTACGCGGCATGGCGCGGCGCGTACCCGCCTTGCGGACCGGGCCGGTAAACCGGCACCGGCGCACGCAGGTACACCGGCGGCGCCTGCACATAGACCGGAGCGGCGACATAGGCCGGCGCGCGGCGATAGACCGGCTCGGAGTAATAGGCCGGCTCGGCGTAACGGACCGGCTCGGAGTAATACACCGGCTCGGGGTATTGGACTGGGACCGAGTAATAGACCGGCGCATTCGAGATCACCGTGCCGACGATCGGCGTGCTGATGCCGATCGACCAGGAGATGTTCCCGGCATGCGCGACTCCAGCGCCCAGTGTCGTAACGGCCGCAATCAGGGCTGTGGCAATGGACCTGTACATCTGATCTCCTTGTTCAAGCCGCACCGGCGGCCTGCATGTCACCAACGTGCCAGCCCGGGGGCCGCGTTGACGTCGGCCGGGCCGCCGAACGTAAAGAGAAGTTGCTGGCCAGCCGCTGCCGGGCCGCGGCGCGGCGCGCGCATCAGGCATCGATTTGGTATCGATGTGTTGTCGATGCGAAGCCAATGCGCCGCTCGAAAGTGCGCCGATAGAATCGGCTTCCCTCCTCGAGCGCAGCATCCGCCGCACGCCAGCCCACATGACCACTGCCGCCGACGCCGCATCCAAACCCGGCAGCAATTTTCTGCGCCAGATCATCGAACGCGACCTGGCGGCAGGCACGTATGCGCAGCGGCGCTTCGCCGGCACGCCGGGCGATGCGGCCCACCACGCGGCCGGCCCGAGCGACGCCGCGCAGATCCGCACGCGCTTCCCGCCCGAGCCCAACGGCTACCTGCACATCGGCCACGCGAAGAGCATCACGCTGAACTTCGGCCT
>JANMAW010000198.1:0-43524 GCA_031360005.1 Rhizobacter sp. | reverse complement strand
TCGAGCACCGCATGGGCATTTGTGCCGCCGATCCCGAACGAGCTGACACCGGCGCGGCGCGGCGCGTCGTCCGATGGCCAGGGCCTCGTGCGATCGACGACGTAAAACGGCGTGGCCGGCAGGTCGAGCTGGAGATTCGGCGCGCGGAAGTGCAGGCTCGCCGGTAGCGTGGCGTGCTTCAGCGCCAGCGTCGCCTTGATCAAGCCGGTAATGCCCGCGGCCGCGTCGAGGTGGCCGATGTTGGTCTTGACCGAGCCGATACCGCAGAAGCCGGTGCGCTGCGTACCTCCGCGAAATGCGCGGGTCAGCGCGCCGATCTCGATCGGGTCGCCGAGCGGTGTGCCGGTGCCATGCGCCTCGATGTAGGAGATGCTGTCAGGCTTGACGCCGGCCAGCGCATGCGCCGTCGCGATCAGCCGCGCCTGGCCATCGAGGCCGGGCGCGGTGTAGCCGACTTTGGCCGCGCCGTCGTTGTTGGACGCGCTGCCGAGTATCACCGCTTCGATGTGGTCGCCATCGGCAAGCGCATCGGCCAGCCGCTTCAGAACGACGACGCCGACGCCGTCGCCTTTCAGGCACCCCTGTGCCTGGGCATCGAAGGCGCGGCAATGCCCGTCGGGCGACAGGATCATGCCCTCCTCGTAGCGATAGCCCCAGAACTTCGGCAAGGTCAACGAGACACCGCCGGCAAGCGCCATGTCGCAAGCGCCGGTGAGCAGTTGCTGGCACGCGAGGTGCACGGCGACCAGCGAGGTCGAGCACGCCGACTGCACGGCCACGCCGGGCCCTGACAGATTCAGCTTGTAGCAGACGCGTGTCGCCAGATGATCGGGCTGGTTCGAAAAGCTCGCCTGGAACGCACCGATGCGCGCGAGTGCCGCTGGATTGCGGTGCAGTTGCTCGTACAGGTAGTGATCGGTGCTGGACCCGGCGAAGACGCCGATCAGCCCGGCATATCGCGCCGGGTCATAGCCCGCGTCCTCGAGCGCCTCCCACGCGACTTCGAGGAACAAGCGCTGCTGCGGATCGATGCCTTCGGCCTCGCGCGGCCGGTAGCCGAAGAACTCGGCGTCGAACAGGTCATGGCCATCGAGCACGCCGTGCATCGGCACGAACTCGGGGGCACGAACCTCGGCTCCGTCCCGGCCAAGGGCGATCAGCGGCTCGACGTCGAGCCGGCGTATCGATTCGACGCCATCGACCAGGTTACGCCAGAAGGCCGCGATGTCCGCCGCACCGGGAAAGCGCCCGGCCATGCCGACGATGGCGATCTCAAGACCCGACCACTCGCGTTCGATCGTCATGCGCCGTCGCTCGTATCAGGACTGGCCGCGCGCCGCGCGCTGGCGCTCGGCGAGCGCGGCGAGGCGCTCTGCGTTCGGCTTCAGGCGCAGCCCGTCGGGCGGGGGCAGCGGCTGCGATGGCAGCGTGGCCTCGATCGTGGACCGCAGTGCCGGTGCGGCCAGGTAGCCGGCCAGCGTGGCGACCGTCGGATACTGGAACAGGTCGACGAGTGCAAGCGGCCGGCGCAGCCGTTCGCTCAGCTTGGCATGCACCTGCGCCATCTTGATCGAATGACCGCCGGCGTCGAAGAAGTTCTGGCGGCGGTCGATTGTCTCGGTGCCGAGCACCTCGCGCCATACCGCGGCGATCGCGCATTCCAGTTCGTTCTGCGGCAGCTCGACCGGTCCGGCCTGCGCGGCCGCGTGGCGCTCGGGGTCTGGCAGGCGGGCGCGATCGATCTTGCCACTCGGCGTCAATGCAAACGCCGCCAAGGGCACGATCCAGCCCGGCACCATGTATTGCGGCAGCGCACTGCGCAGGCGTTGCCGCGCAGCCTCGACATTGAATGCCGCGCCGGCGGCCGAAGCGACGTAGGCGACGAGTGCGTCGTCGCCGTCGGCCAGTTGCCTCAGGGCCACCAGCGCTTCGCCGACGCCCGGACAGTCGCGCAGCACCGATTCGATCTCGCCGAGCTCGATGCGGAAGCCGCGCATCTTGACCTGGTGATCGCTGCGGCCGAGGAACTCGAGATGGCCGGCGGCGTTGAGCCGCACGATGTCGCCGCTGCGGTACATGCGCGCCTCGGCGCGCGCGGCGCCGTCGGCGAACGGATCGGGCAAGAAACGCTCGGCATCGAGCTCGGGCCGCCGGTGGTAGCCGCGCGCGACACCGACGCCGCCGATGTAGAGCTCGCCCGGCATGCCGACCGGTTGCGGGTGGCGGTGGGCGTCGAGCACGTAGAGCCGCACGTTGGACACCGGGACGCCGATGGGCGGCGCGTGGCCGTCGCCGGCCCGGCATTCGGCGATGCTCGACCAGATTGTCGCTTCGGTCGGGCCGTACAGATTGAAGAATCGCAGCGACGGCCGCGCGAAACGCTGCACGAGCGAAAGTGGGCAGGCTTCGCCGGCGACGGTGATGACCTTCAGGTCCGGAAAGTCGGCGTCGGGCAGCGCCGCGAGCGCGGTCGGCGGTAAGGTGACGACCTCGACGTGCTGTTCGCGCAGCAGTTGTGCGAGGTTGGGCCCGGGCATCAAATCGGCGCTGCTCGCCAGCACCAGCGTGCTGCCGCTGGCCAGTGCCATCGCCAACTCGAATGCGCAGGCGTCGAAGCTCGCCGAGGCGAACTGCAGCACACGCATGCCGGGCTTCAATCCGAAATGGTCCTGCTGCGCCTGCGCGACGTTGCACCAGCCCTGGTGTTCCACCAGCACGCCCTTCGGCCGCCCGGTCGAGCCGGAGGTGTAGATCACGTAGGCCAGGCTGCGGTCGGTGGTGGGGCACGGCGGTCGGACCGCCGCGGCGGCGGCGAAGTCCGCAACGTCCGGCTCGTCCATGCGCAGCACGTCGAGGCCCGCGGTTTCGGCCGCATCGAAGCGTGCGGCGAGCAGGCTGTGTGTGAGCAAGCGCGTGATGCCCGAGTCGGCGACCATGTAGTCGAGTCGATGCTGCGGATAGGTCGGATCGAGCGGCAGGAAGGCGCCGCCGGCCTTCAATGTGGCGAGCATCGCCACCACCATGTCGATCGACCGTTCGAGGCAGATGCCGACCATCGTGTCGCGACCGACACCGAGCGCTTGCAACCGATGCGCCCAGGCATTGCTGCGCGCCTCGAGATCGGCATAGCTCAGCCTCGTCGCACCGTGCACGACTGCGGTTTGCTGAGGCGTGCGCTCCGCACAGGCCTCGAACAGCTGGTGCAGGCACACACCGCGGTGGAACGGAGCTTCGCGGCGGTTCCATTTGGCGATGAAGGCGAGCTCGTCGGCACGCAGCAGCGCGAGTTGCGACAGGCGTCGCCCCGGCTGCTCGACCGCCGCGGCCAGCAGCGTTTCGAAGTTGCCGGCCATCCGCACAATCGTCGCGCGATCGAAGAGGTCGGTGTTGTACTGCCACAGCGCGGTCAGCGCCGGTTCGGCAGCATGGTTTTCCTCGAGCGTGAGATGCAGGTCGTATTGCGCCGCGCCAAGATCGGGCTCCATCACGCCGAAGGTCAGATCGGGCGCGCTGCTGCGCGTGATCTCGGGGTCCCGCAGATCGAAAGCGATCTGGAACAACGGCGAGCGGCTCGTGTCGCGTTGCGGCTGCAGCGCGTCGACCAGCGCTTCAAATGGAACCTCATGGTTCGCGTAGGCATCGAGCACGCCCTGGTGCACGCGCTGCACGATGTCGACGAAGCGCGGGTCGCCGCCTAGATCGGTGTGAAGTACGACCACGTTGACGATGAAGCCGATCAGCGTCTCGAACTCGGCACGGTCGCGGTTCGCGACCACGGTGCCGACGACGACGTCGTGCTGCTGCGCATAGCGCGCGAGCAGTGCCTTGTAGGCCGCGAGCAGGGTGACAAACAACGTGACGCCCTGGCTGCGCGCAAGCGCCCGCAGCCTGCGCGTCAGCGCTGCCGGCAGGCGGCTCTTCACGGTCGCACCGGCGTAGGTCTGCACAGCGGGCCGCGCATGGTCGGTCGGCAGCCCGAAGCCGGCGAGGTGGTCGCCGAGCTGGCTGCGCCAGTAATCGAGCTGGGCGGCATAGCGCGGCGATCCGGCATGCGCGCGCTGCCACGCGGCGAAGTCGGCGTATTGGAGCGCCAGCGACGGCGCAGGCGCATCGGATTCGTAGGCGCAAAGCCAGTCGCGAAACAATACTTTCATCGACCAGCCGTCGGCAATGATGTGGTGCAGGGTCAGCAGCAACAACGCGCCGCCGTCGGGCAGATCGATGAGCCGTGCGCGAAACAGCGGCCCCGTGGCGAGGTCGAACGCGCGCCGCGCTTCGGCCTCGGCGAGCGCGGCCGGCGTCGATTTCTCGGGCAACGGCTCGATCGGCATCTGCACCGGCGCGTGCGCCACGACGATCTGCTGCGGCCGGCCATCGATCAGCGGAAAGTGCGTTCGCAGGCTCTCGTGCCGGTCGACCAGCGCCTGCAGCGCACGCCGCACGCGCTCGGGATCGGGCCGCGTCGCGAATCGGATGCTGGCGGGGATGTTGAACGCGCTGTTGTGCGGATGAACCTGGTCGAGGAACCACAGCCGCTGTTGCGCCGAGCCGAGCGGCAGCGGGCGCGCGCGGTCGGCCTGCGTCGCCGTTTCGGGCGGTGCGCCGGCAGCTTCGGCCAGACGCGCCGCTTGCGCCCCTACGGTGGGCGCCTCGAAGACGTCGCGCAGCGACCAATGAACGCCGAACTCGGCGCCGATCGCGGTGATCAACTGGCTCGCGAGCAGCGACTGGCCGCCGAGTTCGAAGAAGCTTGCATCGGCGCTGATGGCTTGCACGCCGAGGACGCGCCGCCACAGGTCGACGAGTTTGCTTTCGACCGGACCGACGGCGAGGCGAAAGCCCAGGCCGTGGCGGGCCATGTGATCGAGTGCCGCGCGGTCGACCGCACCGTCGACCCTGCGGGGCAAGGTATCGATGCGTTGCAGCCGCAGCGGGAAGGCGACACCGAAGCGGTCACGCAAGCTCAGGCTGTCGGCCGCGGTCAGCGGCGATGGTGTCTCGCAGAACACGGTGACGCCTTGTTCGATGCGCACGTTGATCGAGCGCCGCGCGACGTAGGGCGCGTCGGCCGCCAGGCCGATCGCGAGCGGCCCGGGCGGCTGGGCCAGTGCCACCCGAAGACTCGCCAGAGCCTGTGCCAGCGGCAGATCGACGATGCCCATCGCACGCAGTGGTTCCCGCGCGCCGAAGTGGCGCGTCAGGCCGGTGTCGTGCCAGCCGCTCCAGGCCAGGCTCCAGACATTCGGGCTCGCGCTCGATGCGTCAAGGGCGCGGTTCGCGGCCGCGTAGGCGCCGACCAGCGCGCCGCCGAACAGGCTGGCGACCGACGAAAAGCAGACGATCGCGGTGGCGTCGTCGCGCGCGGCGAGCAAGGCGTCGAGACCGCCGACTTTGGCGCCGAAAGCCGCTTCGAGGCTCGCCGGGTTCTCTTCGGCGAGCGCGGCTTCGTGGTACGAGGCGGCGAGGTGGAACACCGCGTCGGCTGCTGCGCCCCATGACGCGGCGCTGTCCTGCAAGGCCCGGCGCAGCGCCGCCGCGTCGCGCACATCGACCGCGGTGTGTGCCACGCGCAGCGACAGGCCTTGAAGCCGCTCCCACGCCGCGTGACGCGCGCGCTGGTCCGCCGAGTTGGTGGCGTTGTCGATCGGGGCCGTGCGCGACAGCAGCAGCACCTCGGCGTCGAACTCGCGCAGCAACCAGGCGGCGAGCTCGATGCCGATGCCGCCCAGCCCGCCGGTGATCACGTAGCGCCCGCCACGCCGCAGAAGCGGTGACGCCTGGGGTGCGGTCTCCAAGGCGAGCGCTTGCAGCAGCGGTATCCAGCGCTCCTCGCCGCGCCAGGCGACCTCGCGCTGGTCGCCGGGCGTCGTCAACTCGCCGATGATGCGCGAGGCGAGGCGCCCGGGCGCGTCGGCGTCGGCATCGACATCGACATCGACATCGACATGCACCGCGTGGCAGTGTTGGTGTTCCTGCGCCGCCGTTTGCACCAGCGCGGCCAGCATCGCACGATCCGGGTGCGCGGTGTCACCGGCATGCACGCGCACGGCGCCGCGCGTCACGACGGCCAGCGACATCGCGCCGCCATGCGCCATCAGGCCCTGCAGGCTGGCGATGAAGTCATGGCCGATGGCCACGCAACGGCTGGCCAGATCGCCGCTCGTCGCGCCATCCAGGGCCAACAGCCAGATGGCGTGGCTCGGCGCCTGCCCTTGCGCGGCCAACAATGCGCAGATGCGGGCGATGTCGTCGCGCAGCATCGGGCCGACACGAAAGTGCCCCGGCGCGACGTGTTCAAAAGCACTGCCACGCTCGACCACAGTGGTGTTCGGCGACGCTGCAGCCAGCGCCTGCATCAGGGGATCGCCGATGTTCGCGAACAGCAGCAGGCACGGCAGCGCGCTCGCCGACGGCGCCGCAGGAGCCGCCAGCCGCTGGTGCCAGACGCGGTGGTAGAACCAGCGCGGCAGCGTGTGCTCATTGGCCGACAGCACATCGACGCGGCGCAGCGCCGCTTCGTACCGACCGTGTTGCAATGCCTTCTGCAAGGCAGCGCGTTGGATCTTGCCGATGGAGGTCTTCGGGATGTCGTCGCGCGTCAGCGGCACGATCACGGCCGGGCTGATGCCGAAACTCTGCACGATTTTTTGCCGGATTGCGCGCAGCAGATCGGCAAGCCCGCGGTCGTCGTCGCGTTCCGGCACAACGAACAGCGCAAGTCCTTCGCCCCCGCCGACACGCGCGTCGGCCACTGCGCACGCGGCGGTGAAGGAGCGCGCGACGCCGGCCAGCTCTTCCACCGCGGCCTCGATCGCCGGGCCGGCGTAGTTGGCACCGTTGATGATGATCACGTCCTTGTCGCGGCCGGTAATTGTTAGATTGCCGTCGTCGATGCGTGCCAGATCGCCGGTGAAGAACCAGCCGTCGGCGCTGAAGGCCTCCGCACGAGGAGGCAGGTCGCGGAAGTAGCCGCCGAAGAGGCTGGCGCAGGCGATCTGCAATTGCCCGGTCTGGCCTTCGCGCATCACCTCGCCGCGATCGTTGACAATGCGCAGCCGCACACCGGGCATCGGCCGGCCGACTCTGACGTACGGATCGCTGTCCGACGTCGTCTCCAGTCCAAAACCGTGCTCATAGGTAACGCCGGAACACAGCTCGGACATGCCCCAGGCCGGAACCATGGCGTCGGCGGGCAGGCCGTGCGGCGCGAGCAGCGACATGAAGCGCCGGGCCGTCGCGGCGACGATCGCTTCACCGCCGTTCATGATGAAGGCCAGGCGCGAGAGATCCCAACGGCGGCGCGCGATCTGGTCGGCCTCGGCAGCGACGAGGCCGAACGCGAAGTTCGGCGCAAACGTGAACTGCACTCGGTGTCGCTCGAGCAGGTCAAGCCACAGCAGCGGCGTGCGCAGGATGTCTTCGGTCTGCACGAGAACTTGGCGCGCGGCAAGGTACGTGTCCTGCAGATGCGACAGGAGCAGGCCGGCGACATGGCTGAGCGGCATCCAGTTCAGCGACGTCACGCCCGCCGGGGTGCGGTTCATCGCCACCGTGCCCACCGTGCGTGCGATGAGGCAGCGGTGCGGCAGCGGCACGCCCTTGGGCCGGCCGGTGCTGCCCGAGGTCAACATCATCAGCGCAATGTCGCCGGGTCGGGCGGCGTGCAGCTCAGTGGCCGGTGCATGCGAACGCAGCGCTGCGACATCGAGCGCGCGGTGTACTTTCAGCGGCAACACGTGCGCGGCCTGGCGCAGGCCGGCGAGCACGGCGGCGTCTGCCGCAATGACCGGTCGATCGAACATCTCCATCGCATCGGCCATGTGTTTCAATGCACCATTGGCCTCGCCGAAGCTTGGCGGCACGCCGACGGGCACCGGCACGATGCCGCCCAACTGGCAGGCCCAGAAAGTGGCGAGGAAGTCGTCGTGGTGACGCAGTGGCATCAACAGATGGTCGCCGGCGCAGAGCCCGGCGACGCGAAGCCCGCTCAGGATGCACCGCGCCTGGCCCAGCAATTCGGCATAGCGGATCTCGATCTCGCGGCCATCGGCGCGCACGACGACGAGGCCCGCCGGCGCTGGCACCTCAGCGGCGCGCAGCAGCATCTCGGCAAGCAGCGCGGGCCCGCCGTCGGGAATCAGCAGTTCGCCGCCATCGCTGAGCGCAGGCGGCGCGAGCGTTTGCGTCGACGCAGCTTGCGCATCGGCGCGGCGTGCCTCGGTGCCGGGCGCCATCGACGGCCGCGACCAGTTCGGCAGCAGCGCCGACAGATGCCAGGGCGGGGCGGCCGCAGCGCGGGTGCTGGCAACGGCGGCGACGTTGTAGAGCCCGGTCGCCTCGCGCGCCAGCCGCTCGGCATGGTCCAGCACTTCGGCATCGAGCACGGCCAACGTGTCGAGTGCCGGGGGATCCCAATCGCCAGACTCGGCAAGCGGCGCCGCCGGCAGCACCACGACAACGGCGGGCGACACGGCCCCCAGAGGCAGCGCCGCGACGGAAGCCGCCAGTTCGTCAGCCGAGACCCCGGCCGCCGGCACCGCATAGACGACAGGTTCGAGCGCGCCGGCCGTGGTGCGCCGCATCACGACCCTGCAATCGTCGATCTGCGGCGTGGCCCGCAACGCCGCTTCGAGCGGTCCAGTTGTCATCGCTGCCCCTTCGTCGTACGGTCGCGCCGCGCCGTCGCAGGACGGGGCGGGGTGCCTTGTGGTCCGCAGTCACCGTCGAGCCGGCCGCTGGTTCGGACCGAAGCGGACCCTTCTCGATGTTCGACGCGAAGGTTCGGATGATGATATCAACTGGAGTCCTCGCGACCCCCTAAACCGGGGGCTCCGCCCCCCAAGAATCGAAGCTCATCCAAGGGGCTCCGGAACTGTTCGACCGGGAGTGCCAGCTGCCATGCACGCGACCGTTTTGCAGGGCGTGGCGGGGTCCGTCAGCGTGGCGCAGTTCGCCCCTTGGCCTGCTTGAGCCGCATGGTTTCAACAGCTCAGTGCCGCAGGCGTAGGCGGCGCGATTCGCGACGCCTGCGTGTACGATCGGTCAAGATTTGGATTCAAGGCGGAGAGATTGATGCGTCTGCATGAACGTCTCCAGCGTGAGGAAGGGGCCAGCCCGCCCACAGAGCGGAGGTTCGGGTTCGTGTTCGCCGCCATATTCGCGCTGACGGCTGTATATCGAGCTTGGCACAGCCGCCCAGGCGGCGCGATCCTGCTGGTGGCGGGGCTGGTTTTTGCTGCACTTGCCCTCTGGTGGCCGGCACCGCTGAGGCCCTTGAGCCGTGCATGGTTGCGTCTCGGACAGCTATTGCACGCCGTCGTCAATCCGGTCGTGATGGCGTTGCTGTTCGTGCTGTCGGTCGTGCCCACCGCTTTGTTGCTTCGCCTGTTTGGCAAGGATCTGCTGCGCCTGAAGCGAGAGCCGGTCGCGCCAACGTATTGGATACGCCGCGACCCGAATCCCGAGCCGCCGCGCTCGATGACCGACCAGTTCTAGGGTGGCACCGGCGATGCTGTCGTTCGTGCGAGAACTCTGGCGCTTCATGCGGGTTCGCAAGAAGTACTGGTTGGCGCCGCTCTTCGTGATGTTGGCCTTGCTTGGCGGGCTGCTGGTCGCCACGAAAGGGTCCGTGATCGCTCCGTTCATCTACACGCTGTTCTGAGCCGTGTGGATCCTCGGCATTTCCGCGCTTTACCACGACAGCGCGGCTGCGCTGCTCGAAGGCGGCCGGGTCGTCGCCGCGGCACAGGAAGAGCGGTTCACGCGCAAGAAGCATGATTCTTGTTTTCCCCACCGTGCCATCGATTACTGTCTGACCGAGGCAGGTATCGGGGCGGCGGCGGTCGATCACGTCGTCTTCTACGACAAGCCGTTCCTCAAGTTCGAGCGTCTGCTCGAGACCTATCTGGCCTATGCGCCGCGCGGCTTTCGCTCGTTCCGCATGGCTGTGCCGCTATGGCTGACCGAGAAGCTGTTCCAGAAGCGACTGCTTCGCAAGGAACTCGAACGATTCGCGCCCGGCGTCGACTGGGAGGCGCGATTGCTTTTCGCCGAGCACCACCAGAGCCATGCGGCCTCGGCTTTCTTTGCCTCGCCATTCGACGAGGCTGTCGTGCTGACCATGGACGGCGTTGGCGAATGGGCGACCACATCGACGGCAATCGGCCGCGGTGCCTCACTCGAGATGGTCAAGGAAATCCACTTCCCGCATTCTCTCGGGCTGCTTTATTCGGCATTCACCTACTACATCGGGTTCAAGGTCAACTCGGGCGAATACAAGGTGATGGGGCTTGCGCCCTACGGGACGCCGCGATTCGCGCAGAAGATGCTCGATCACGTCATCGATCTCAAGCCGGACGGCTCGTTCCGCCTCGACCAACGCTATTTCGACTACTGCGTGGGTCTGGCGATGACGCACGATCGACTGCATGATCTCTTCGACGGCCCGCCGCGCAAGCCTGACGAGCCGTTGCTGCAGCGGCATATGGATATTGCCGCGTCGATTCAGGCTGTCACCGAAGAAGCTGTGCTGCGCATGACCCGCGCGCTCGCCGCTGAATCCGGAATCCGCAACCTGTGTCTTGCCGGTGGCGTGGCGCTGAACTGCGTGGCCAACGGCAAGGTCCTGCGCGACGGCCGCTTCCAACATATATGGGTCCAGCCGGCCGCTGGCGATGCCGGAGGTGCGCTCGGGGCAGCGCTGGCGGCGTGGCACACGCATCTCGGTGCACCGCGCATCCTTAACGGCGGCAAAGATGCCATGAACGGTGCCTACCTCGGGCCCTCGTTCAGCGACGACGAGATCACCTCCCGACTCACGCGCTGCGGCGCGCGCATCACGCGGCTTGATGAGTCGCTGATGTTGGACCGGGTCGTGGCCGAACTGGTCGCGGGAAAGGCGGTGGGCTGGTTTCAGGGCCGAATGGAGTTCGGCCCGCGGGCGCTCGGGGCGCGCTCGATCATCGCGGATCCGCGCTCGCAGGCCATGCAGAAGACCCTGAACCTGCGCATCAAGTACCGCGAATCGTTCCGACCGTTCGCGCCGGCCGTGTTGCGGGAAGACGTGTCCGACTGGTTCGAAATCGACGCCGACTCACCCTATATGCTGCTTGTCGCCGACGTGGTGGCGCCCCGCCGCAGAGCCATGACCGAGGGCGAGCAGGCGCTATTCGGGATAGACAAGCTCAATGTGCCGCGCTCGGAGATCCCGGCGGTGACCCATGTCGACTACTCGGCAAGAATCCAGACGGTGCATGCCGACACGAATCCGCGCTTTCACGCCCTGCTTTCGCGCTTCAAGGAGGCGACCGGCTGCCCGGTGTTGGTAAACACGAGTTTCAACGTGCGTGGCGAGCCCATCGTTTGCACCCCCGAAGACGCATTTCGCTGCTTCATGGGCTGCGAGATTGAAACGCTGGCGATCGGCAATCTGTTGCTGGTCAAAGACGAGCAGGACCCGAGTCTCGCGCTCGACTACAAGCATGCCTTCGAACTCGATTGACTGCCGGATCATCGCGCATCCGTCCGAACAGCCGTGGCGTGCTGCACGATCTCACGGGCCAGACCTTCGGCCACGGTGCGGTGCGTTGCGGCGCCCCAGTGGCCCTCCGGCGAATAGTCGTGCGGCCCGGTCTTGAACCACTCCTCGACGTCGAGGTAGGTGGCCTTGCCATCGGCGCTGAGTTGCTGCATCTTTTGCCGGATGATGGGGAACGGCTCCAGGTTTTTCTCCACCGCAATCATCAGGAGTCGGATGCCGCGTGACGAGAGGTCGCGAGCGAAGAGATCGAGCAGGTCGGCGTGGAATCGTTGCGTGACATCGGTGGCCGTATTGACGTTGCCAAGGCTTGCGGCGGCGATCTCCTTTTCGCGCACCGAGTAGTACAAGCGGGCACGGGCGAACGCGTAGAGATGGCTGTGTTGAATTGACGAGTCCGACAGCAGGCGCTTGACCACACTGACGTTTTCGGATGCATTGCGATCACGGAAGCGGAAGCGCCCGTTTTCTATGCTCGTTACCGGGTAGAGCATGTTGTCAACGGGGTCGTTGCTGGTGAACTGGAGCACGACGATTTGCGGCTCATAGAGGCGTCCAAGTTCGTAGTAGCGCCGAATTTCCTGAGTGAGCCCCCAGCCGCCGACGCCCAGGTTGATGACGCCGTGGCTCACCTGGAGCAGTTCGCGCAACTGGGCCGGATACTCCTGGCCGTCGGCGACGCCGTAGCCGAAGGTGAAGGAGTCGCCGAGTACGACGACATTGGGCTTGGGGTACGCGTTCGATACCGGGATGACCGGCCCGCGATGCCCCTGTTCGTTCGTCGTGTACGCGAAGCGCCATTGGCCCGACAACTCGTTCACCATCACTCGATTCGGATGGAACTCGATCCCGTACGCCGACGAGAACTTCGAGCGCGGGGTCATGGTCTCCTGCGGGGCGATCCAGCGCACAAGAAACTCGCCCAAGGCTAGAGCGATGACAAGTGCGATGCCTGCGGTCAGCAGGGCCAGCAGGAGCGTTCGGCGACGCGTCGGCTCGGGCAGGGAGGTGGACTGCATGGGCGTTGTACTCGTCCTCCGCGGATGTGTTGCGGCCGATTGTCGCGGGTTGCCGTGAGCATGGCGGCTGCTTGGCTTGCCGCCGTCCGCACAGCACGTCCGGTACCGTATCTTGAAGTTGAAGCCAAGGCGACCCACGTATCGGCGAGCGGGTACCCCCTGAACCGGGGGACGCCCCCCAAGAATCGAAATTCGTATGTTGCCTGCAGCACTTGTTCGACGGCACGCCCGACTGCCATACTTGAGAAAGTGTCGAAGGGGGCGAGATGGCGGGTCCGGATTCGAAATCGCTGCGCATCGCGCTACTGATGCCGTCGTTGAATGAAGAGGCCACGATAGCCCCCGCGATGCAGGCGGTGCGGGCGTCGACGCGGCAGCCCGAAGAGATCATCGTCATCGACGGTGGCTCGACCGACGCCACCCATGCGCTGCTGCAGCAGCACGCCGCCACCAGCCTGCCGGTTCGGCTGCTGGTGCGCCCCGGCATGCTGCCGGGCGCGGCGCGTAACGAGGGCGCGAAGGTCTCGACCTGCGACCTGCTCTTGTTCGTCGATTTTGGCAACGTGATCGATCCGCACTGGATCGAGGAGATGGCGCGGCCCTTCGAGGCCGATGCGCGAATCGAAGCGGTCGGTGGCTTGTACGAACCGATGATGACCAACGACTTCGAGCGTTGCGTTGCCGCCATCCAGTACCAGGACGCGACGCTGTTCGCCCGGCTTTCGCTCGACGAGCAGCGCGCACGCATGCCAAGCGAGGTGCGGCTCGGCGGGCTCGGCATGGCGGTGCGGCGCGACACCTACTTGCGCCTGGGGGGCCAGCCGCAGTGGTTGCGCGCCGGCGAGGACTGGCTGTTCGGTCACAAGCTGCTCGCCTCGCGGGCACCCGTCGGGGTGGCTCTCGGCGCGCGGCTGTACCACCACATGCGGCCGACACCGGGCGATCTGTTCCGGCAGAATCGGCTCTATTCGCGCGGCGAGGCGCGGCTGGGCATCGGCGCGGCCCGGCACGGCCGCACGGCCCTGATCTATTTTGCCGTCGCCGCGGCGCTGATCGCCGGGTTGGCGTGGTGGCCGGCGGCGCTGGCAAGCGTCGTCCTCGCCGCGGCTTACCTTCAGCGGGCGGGCATCTCGCGCATGCAGCGGGTGTTTGGCGCCGAAGCGGCGCGTGGGCGGCGCGGCATGGTGGCGCTGGCCGTCATCACGAAAGACCTGGGTGCACTGAGCGGCTACGGCTGGGGCTTGTACGAATGGGTGACGCAGCGGCGCTGGCGCGACCAGCGGCGCCGTTATCTGGGCGCCGCCTGAATCAGGCGCTCGGCCCGGGAATCGAACGCAACAAGCTGCAGGCGGGAGACGGTTCATGCGCCTCATCTGGATCAACATGGTCAATGCGTTCATCGACCTGCACATCGGCGGCAAAAAGAAGCGGCCGGTCAGCTTCGATGTCGTCAAGACCTACCCATCACTGGACGAGTTGACCCGACGACACGCCGACATCCGGCGCGAGGTCGAGGCCATCCTGCCCTACAAGGACAGCATTCCCAGCTACCACGAAGTCGACAAGAACCAGAAGTACATCTCGTCGCAGATCGACCCCGAGCGGGCCTGGCGCACCTACATGTTCAGCTACGTGACGCGCCGCAACGAAGCCAACGCGTCGAAATGCCCGATCACAGACGCCCTCGTCGCGAAAGTTCCGAACGTTGTCAACGCGTTCTTTTCGATCCTGGAACCGGGCAAGTCGATCCCGGCCCACGACGGTGCCTATCGCGGCATTCTTCGCTACCACCTGGGGCTGGTGGTTCCGGAGGTCGACCCGCCGACGATCCGCGTAAAGGACGAGATCCACCAATGGCAGGAAGGCGTCGCGTACCTGTTCGATGACAGCTGGCAACACGAGGTCACAAACCACAGCCCAGGGGTCCGCGTCGTTCTCATCGTCGATGTGCTGCGCCCGCTGCCCTTGCTGCCGCACGCGCTGAATGCGGCCGCCATCTGGTGGATGGGGCGATCCGATCTGTACAAGCGGGTCAGCGACGCGATCGAGGCCGCGTCGCAGAAGATGCCGGCGTCGGGGGGGTCGATCCCGGGGCGCTGATCGGGGCGGCGGCGCTCACGCTTCATCGCGGATCGCGCCCTCCATCGGAGGGAGACGAGGATGCGCCTCATCTGGATCAACATGATCAATGCATTCATCGAGCTGCACATCGGCGGCAGGCGGCGGCCCGTCAGCTTCGATGCCGCCAAGACCTGTCCGTCGTTGCAGGGGCTGACGCGTCGATCGGCGGCGGTCCGCAAGGAGGTCGATGCGATCCTGCCCTGCAAGACTCCAGCGTGCCCTTCTTCTACTGGTTGCACGAATTTCCGCATGACCACTCTCGGTGCGCCGAATTCGCGTTGCGCCGCTTCGCGAAGTATGCCGCGTTGGAAATGCTGGAGTTGGTGCCTCTGCGTGGCTCACTCGAAGTGATCACAGACCCGCTGGCCGAGCATCTGCTGGTGCTGCCCGCGCCAGGCGAGCCCCTGGCACTGGCGATCCAGGCGCTCGTGCTGAGCTGGTCTCACTCGCCGGCGGGCCGCCGTGCCATCGACCAGACCGCACGCTGCATCCCGCTGGGTTACAAATACCGGTCGCGGGGCGTTGTCATGCCAACAAGGTGCGAGTGCGATCAACTTTACGCGTCGAGGCAATCGACATGATCGTGATGCTGTGCACGCGCAGCCGCGGTGGCATGCTTTCGGTGGTGGAGGCCTATCGCCACGCGGGCCTGTTTGAACGCCACCCAGTATGTATTCTGTACACCCACGACGAAGGCTCGCCGGCCTATCGCTTGGCACTGGCGCTGTGGGCGCTGCTGCGCTTCGCACTGATGCTGCTTCGCGGCCAGGTGACGCTGGTGCATGCACATATCTCCATGCATGGCAGTTTCTGGCGCAAGTGTGTCTTTGCGAGTCTGGCGCGGCGTTTTGGCGTACCCGTTATCGGCCATCTGCACGGGTCAGATTTCGACCATTTCGTTGCCGCGCAGCCTGGCTGGTTGCACCGCGTCATCGTTGGACAGCTTGAACGACTGACGACCGTACTGGTTTTGGGAGATCGCTGGCGAAATATTGTTCTGTCGATTGCGCCGACTGCGCGTGTGCTCGTGCTGCCGAATTTCGTTCGCGTGCCAAGCGGCGGGTCGGCCCATGCCATGAATGACCGCGTTGAGTTGCTTTTTCTCGGCGAGGTGGGTCAGCGCAAGGGCGCGTATGACTTGCTTGAGGCGTTTGCGGCAGCCCGCGCGCAATGCTCGACCTTGCGTCTCACCGTGGCTGGCAGTGGCGATTTGGAGAAGGCTGCGCAAATGGCTGCGGCACTCGGTATCACGGACGCAGTTACCTTCACCGGCTGGCTGGACGGTGACGCCAAAACCAGCTTGCTGCAGCGCAGCGACATCTACGTGCTGCCGTCGCATAGCGAGGGCCTGCCAATCAGTATCCTTGAAGCGATGTCGTGGGGGCTTCCGGTCGTCTCCACCGATGTGGGTTCCATTGCCGAACTGGTCAGGCATGACACGGACGGCCTCCTCGTTCCGGCGGGTGAGCCCGATCTATTGGCCAGGGCAATCGCTCGACTCGCCAGTTCGCGGGAGTTGCGGGTCCGAATGGGCCAGAGTGGCCGACATAGAGTGGCAGAAGCATTCAGCGAAGACGCCTTGCTGCCACGACTGGAACGGCTCTATGGCGACTTGCTTTCAAGCGCGCGCACGAGTACGCGCGAAGGGAGCAAGAAGTGAAGGTTTCACAGCATCCCGGGCTACCGCGAGATCGACGGGAACCAGAAGTACATCTCCTCGCAGGTCGATCCGGAGCGTTCACGGCGCATATACAAGTTTGGTCGATGATGCGACGCGACGACGCCAACCTAGCCGAGTGCCCGAGGACCGCCGTGATGGCGTCCAAGGATTCGAACGTGGTGAACGCGCTCTGTTCGATCCTGGACCTGGGCAAGTCCGTCCCGGACCACAACGGCATCTGGCGCGGAATTCTTCACTACCACCTTGGGCTCGTGGTTCCCGAGGTCGTCCCGCGGCACCTGCGCGTGAAAGTCGAAATCCCTCGGTGTAAGTAGGCCGTCGCCTGCCCGTTCGACGGCAGCTGGCAATACGAGGTGACGAACCACAGGCATTCGCATGGTGCGCATTCTCGAGTGCTGCACCCGCTGCCCTTGCTCCGGCTCGCGCTGAATGCGGACGGGCCGGCGGATGGGCGTTCTGATCTGCACAGGCGGGTCAGCGACGCGATCGAGCGCCCATCACAAAGATGCCCTCGCAAACCGGCCGACGCTCAGGCGTTGTCGCGGATCGCGCCGCCGCACAGCGACTTCATCACCATGTGGCCGAACATCAGGTGCAGGTCTTCGCAGAGTTGCATGTCGAAGCTCGGAATCCACACCGCGTGGCGCGCCATCTTCATCAGTTCGCCGCCGTCGTAGCCGACGACGGCCAGCGTGTCGGCGCCGGCTTCGTGGGCGGCTCGCACGGCGTTCAGGACGTTCGGCGAGTTGCCACTGCCGCTGATGGCCACCAGCAGATCGCCTTCATCGACGATTGCCCGCACCTGGCCGGCGAAGATCTGGTCGTAGCAGAGGTCGTTGCCGAAGGCGGTGACCAGGCCGATGTTGTCGACCAGCGAGATGCCGCGAAAGTGGCGCCCGGTGGCCATGCTGGCAGCCTTGTTCCAGTCGGTGATGTAGTGCGATGCGGTGGACGCGCTACCGCCGTTGCCGCAGGTGACGATCTTGCGTCCGGCCGCGGACGCTTCGCGAATCCGCTCGATGCCTTGCTGCAACGCCGCGTGGTCGAGACGCCCCGCGAGTTGACGGTGGGCTTCCAGGTATCGCGCGACAGTGAACGGCGAGTCCATCGTCAATCGGTGGATGAGTTCGGTTGATAGAAGACGACCTGCGCCCCGGCGCGGTCGAAACGAAAGACTACACGCTGAAGGTCCGACAGCACACCCCTAAGCCGATGGTGCTGTTCGGGCGGCGCGATGAACATCAGGAAGCCGCCGGCACCCGCGCCGAGCAATTTGCCGCCGGTCGCGCCATGGGTCATCCCGGTCGTGTACCACGCATCGATCTGCGGATCGGTGATGCCGTGGGCGAGCTGGGACTTGAGGCGCCAGTTCTCGTCGAGGATGGGCCCCAGCGCCGCGAGCGACGCCGACTCGAGTTCGCGTTTGAAGTCGAACGCGAGCTCGACCATGCGGCGCAGCAACGCGCGCCGCTCGGGTGCCGCCAGGCCGGCCGACTGGCGCGCCAGCACCTCCGAGGCGCTGCGCGTGCGACCGGTGTAGAAGACGATGATCGACGCCTCGAAACTGGCCAGCATCTCCGGTTGCACGATGACCGGATCGACCGCGACCGTGCCATCGGGCTGGAAGCGGATCAGGTTGAGCCCGCCGAACGCGGCCGCGTACTGGTCCTGCTTGCCGATCGGTTCGCCGCAGCGTTCGATCTCGATCTCACAGGCCATGCGCGCCAGCGCCTCCTTCGAAACATAGCGGTTGCAATAGGCGTGCAGCGCGTTGAGCAGGCCCACCGTGTAGGCGCTGGACGAGCCCAGCCCCGACCCCTGTGACGGGATGTCGGCCATCGACGCGATCTCGATGCCGCCCTCGATGCCCGTGAGCTCCAGCGCCTCGCGCACCAGCGGGTGCTCTACCTGTGCGGCCGATTCGACGTCCTCGGTGCGCGAATAACTTACGCGCACGCGCCCGTCGAACTTGCGGTTGACGGCGATGTACATGTGCTTGTCGATGCTCGTCGACACGACCGCGCCGGGTTCTTCGCGATAGAACGCCGGCAGGTCGCTGCCGCCGCCGACGAAGCTCATCCGAAAAGGGGTCTTGCTGACGATCATGGTGCGCCCTGGAGTGAAATCCGCAGGTCCGCATGGATCGCCGCGGCGGCGACCTCCGGTGTCTCGTCGATGGCGCGTGCGGCGAACAAGGCCGCGATCGCAGCGTCGGCGCGGCCGCGGCAGCGGTAGTCGGCCTCGAAGCGACGCCGCCGCTCGGGCTCGGCGACGTCGAGGTGCAGACGCAAGTCGGCGAGTTCGCGCAAGGGCGGGTGCAGCAGCGCCGGCACGCCTTCGACGATCAACAGGTCGTCCGGCGCGATGGCCTGCGCCGGGCCGGGCCGCAGTGTTCTGCTGTGCCGATCGTGCTGCGGCCAGCGCACCGCCTGGTGCACCGTCAGCCGCAGCACCGCCGCGATGTCGCGCCACGCGCCGTCGAGGTCGAAGCGCGCGAGCACGCCAACGCCTTCTCGGCGTTCTTCCACGGGCCGCAGCCAGCCGTCGAGCGAAACGACATGGGCGCAGCGGCCGCATCCCGCGAAGATCTCTTTGAGGAGCTGCGCGGCGATGGTCTTGCCGGAGCGCGACAGGCCGCCGATCAGCACCAGCCGGGCGTCGAGCGCGCGCGAGGCGGCCGGTGCGAGTCGCGATGCGGCGCTGCGATGGCCTCGCAAGACCCACTCGACGGCCTCGGCCAGATCCGTCATCACATAGTCGGGCTGGGTCGCGTGCCGACCGTCGGTACCGGCGTGCCCGGTGCGCACGAGGATCGTCTTCAAGCCGGAACGCCGACCGGCTTCGATGTCGACGCTGCTGTCGCCGACCATCCAGGATCGCGCGCGGTCGATCGCCAGATCGCGGCAGGCGGCGTCGATCATGCCGGTCGCCGGCTTGCGGCAATCGCAGTCGATCTTCAGTGCCGCCACCTCGCCGGCGAAGCCGCGTTCGGGATGGTGCGGGCAGTGGTAGATCCGGTCGAGGTAGGCGCCTTCGGCGCCGAGCAGTGTGTCGAGTCGGGCATGAATGGTGCCCAGACCCGCGGCCGTCAATTCGCCGCGTGCGATCACCGGTTGGTTGGTGACGACGACCGCCAGCGTCCCGCTGCGGTTCAGGCATCGCACCGCGGCCGCGGCGCCGTCGTGAAGCCGCAGCTGGTTCACTTCGTTCAGGTGATCGACCTCGTGGTTGAGCGTGCCGTCGCGGTCGAGGAAGACCGCGACGCGCAGATGCCGTGCCGACAGGCGTTCGGGCAGGCCGCGCGCGATGTCGGTTTCGACGCGGTCGAGGCGTGCGGGTGTCCCCATGTCCTTGATGTACTCCACCGAGCGATGGCCCGCGAGCGTGCGGCCGGCGGCGAGCATCGCCGGGAAGGTGTGTTTCGCGAGGTCGCTCGCGCCTTCGGTCGGGATCAACTCGGCGAGCCCGTCGCGCTGCATGACGTAGAGCGCCGCGTTGACGAGGTTGTGCCGATCCGACCCGGGCGGATGCGGACAAGGCCACAACGCCCGCACGCAGCCGGCGGCGTCGAGCTCAACGAGGTCCGAGTCCTGCGGATGGTCGTTCGGGTGCAGCAGGATCGTCGCATCGGCGGCGCGGCGCTCGTGGGCGCGCCACAGCGCGCCCAGATCGACATCGAAGAAGGTATCGCCGTAGAGCACGAGAAAGCTCGGCGCCAGCAGCGGCAAGGCATCGCGCAGCGCTCCGGCCGTGCCACGCGCCGAGGTCTCGATGCAGTAGTCGAGCTGCACGCCGAAGCGCGAGCCGTCGCCGAAATGCGCCGCGATCGCCTCGTGGCGGAAGTGCACCAGCAGTACGATGCGCGTGAACCCCGCGGCGCAGCACCGTTCGATCTGGTGCTCAAGCAGCGGTCGCCCTGCCACCGCCACCATCGACTTGGGCAAGGCGGCGCTGCGCTCGCGCAGCCGCGTGCCGCCGCCGCCCGCGAGGATCGCAACCTGCGCCGTCACGGCGGCTCCCCAAAAATCCAGCGGTTGGCGGCCAGCCAGCGCGCCGTCTCGCGCACGCCCGACTCGATGCCGTGGTGCGGGACCCAGCCGGTGGCGAGCGCCTTGCCGACGTCGAGGAAGACGAAGGGGTTGTCGCCGATCCAGCCGCGGTCGCCGTGGCCGAATTCGACCGTCGGCGCGAGGCCCAGCTCGCTGCAGATCCAGCGCACCGAATCGCGAACCTGGCAGTAGCTCGGGCAGCCGAGGTGATAGACCTCGAAGCGGTGGCGTGCGGCGAGCGCGGTGCGCCGGGTTTCGCAGATGTGCAGCAGCGCATCGAGGCAGTCGGCGATGTGCAGATAACTCTTGCGCGGCGTGCCGTCGCCGAGCACGCGCAAACGTGTCGGGTCGGCGATCAGCTGGCGAACGAAATCGAACACGTGGCCGTGCGGGTACCGCGGGCCCAGCAGCGAGACGAAGCGGAATGCGTAGCCCTCGAAGCCGTAGCCCTCGCAATACGCCGAGATCAAGCCTTCGCACGCCAGTTTCGACGCGCCGTAGAGTGAGGTCTGCACCGGCACGGCGCAGCTCTCCGGGGTCGGGAATATGGACGGCTCGCCGAGCGCCGCCGCCGACGATGCGAAGACGATGCGGCGCGCGTCAGCGGCGCGCATCGCCTCGAGCACATTGAACGTGACGATCGTGTTCTGCTCCAGGTCGCGCCGCGGCAACGCCAGGCCGCCGCGAATGTCGGCGTTGGCGGCGAGGTGGTAGACCGTTTCGATGCCGACGAGATGCGGCGCGAGCAGCGCGGCGTCGAGCAGGTCGCCCTCGACGAGGCGGAAGTTCGGGTCGGCGAGGGCACCTTCGAGGAAGCGGCGTTGTCCGGTCGAAAAATTGTCGACGCCGACCACGCGGTGACCGCCGTCCAGCAAGCGGTCGATGAGTGAACTGCCGATGAAGCCGGCGGCGCCGGTGACGAGGAGGCTCATTGCGGGTTGGCAGTCCGCGAGTGCGGCGACGAAGCATTTGCATCTGCCAGCGCCGCGACGATGCCGGCGGTGAAGTAGACGACGATGTTTGCATAGCTGAAGTTCGCGAAATCTGCGAAGAAGGCGTTGATGCACCACGCGAACCAGATCGCCCCGGCATAGGCCGCCATCGCGCGCGTGAACGGTGCCTGCCCCGCGTCTGCCCAGGTCGCGTGCAGCGCGCCGAACATGCCGCTGAAGACGCGCAGGTAGAGCACGAAGCCGATCACGCCGGTCATTGCGCCGACGTTGAAGAATTCGTTGTGCGGCACCGACAGTTCGCGGATCCACGCTCCGCTGATGTCGCCGACATCGATCGCGTATTCGCCGCGGTACATGCCGAACGCGTAGCGCGACCAGCCGATGCCGGTCAGCGGGTTCTGCAGCATCATGTTGATTGCCGCGCCCCAGCCGGCGATGCGGTTGTAGATCGGCGCGGCGTCGAGCACACGCTCCTGGAACCCCTGCATCGCGAGCAGCAACGGCAGTGCCACCGCTGCGACGATCGCGGTGCCGATGCCAAACACCGCCAGCATCGGGCGGCTATTCGAATCGCGCACGAAGACGAAGGTCAGCCCGGCGACGACGCCCAGCCACGATGCCCGCGTCTTGCTGAGGACGATCGCGCCGAGCACCGCGAGCAGCAGGCTGAGCAGAAAAAGCCGCTGCGCCGGCTCGCGTACCCGGGTGTAGAGCAGCGCGACCAGCAACAGCATCGATCCCATGACCGCGCCATAGGTTGCCGCGTTGCCAAAGGTGCCGGTCGCGCGCACCAGAACGTGGATCACGGGCGTGTAGGTTGGGATGAACCAGTTGATGCCGAGCAGTGTCTCGAGGGGCGCTGTCACCGCGAGGAAAAGCGCCGCCAAAGTGAGTATCCACAGAAAGCGCAACGCGCGCGCTTCATCCCATCCCAGACGCCGGGCGATGAAGAAGCCGGCCATCGGCATCAGGTAGCCATCGAAGAGGAGCGCGGCGTCCTGCTTGCTCCAATCGGCCAGGTTCTTGTCGCGCAGCCCCACGAGTGCATGTACGCTGCCCAGCAGGAGGAATGCGGCCATCCGCCACTCGACGCTCGACAACGCCGGCAGGCGCCGCTTCTGGAACACGACCTGGAACGCCAGGCTGCCGAGCAGCAGCACCACCAGGACGCGGCCGGAGCGGAAGAACGTAATACCTTGCAGCAGGTTGTCCAGGAAAACGCCGATCGTTGGCGACAGGACGACCCAAGCCATTGCAACCCACCAGATGCCGCTGATCAAGAGCAGCAGTGCAAGGAGCACGCCGACGATGGCGCCGGCGATGATCCACGCGCCGCTGCCAAGCGTCAGCCCGAACAGCGCAGCCAATATCACCCAGGGCGAATTCATCAACCAGGCGCGCAAAATCGGAGCGACCGTCGGAGTTCGCGCTGCCGGCTGATTCATCACGGACGAAGGTTTCTGCAGCTAGGGGCCGGCGATGCGCAGCCGTGGCCGCTGGCCGCTGCGCAGCCACTCGACGGAACCGAGGTCAGGCACGCCAAGAATCTGTTCGGCGGCCAGCGGGTTGGCGAGCCGGCGGTCGAAGTATTCGCGCACCACCGCGATCAAGAGCGCGAGCACGATGCCGCCGGCCGCCGCGACGACGAGCAGGAAGAGGCGCGAGTTGTCGGGCCGCGCCGGCACGTCGGCACGGTCGACGGCGCCGATGTTGATCGCGTTGGCGCTCGCGAGGTCGGTGAGCCGAGCCTCGTCGTAGCGACCCGCATAGTCCTTGTAGGCCGTCTCCAGCGACGCGATCTCGAGGTTCATCTCATCGAGCCTGGCCTGCTGCGATTCGAGCCGTGACAGCTGGTCGCGTGCCTGCTCGGCCGATTTGTTCAGCCGCACCAGCTTGGCCTTCGCGAGCTCGACCTCGCGGTGGCCGCTCTCGAAGCGGGTCAGCAGCGTTTGCAAGTCGGTTTGCGCTGTTTCGATCTGGGTAGCGAGGTCCCCGCCCCGGCGCACCAGGTCGCGCTTGGTATCTTCGATGGCGGTGAGCTTCTGCCGTTGCTTTTGCAGCGACAGTTCGTTGCGGTGCTTGCGCAGGTCGGCCTCGATCGCCTGGAGCCGTTCGAGGTAGACCTGCGAAGTGCCGCGCGCCGAGAACACCCGCACGTGCTGGGCGATGTACTCGTCGAGCGCTGCATTGACGAGCCGGGCAGACCACTGCGGATCCTCGTCGCCGAAGCTGATCTTCAGGATGCTCGCGTCGATCGACGGCTTGACCTTCATGTTCTTCTGCAGCAGCTGGATCCAGCGCTCGCGCGAAGACTGCGGGTACAGCAGGCCGGTCTCTTCCATCCATCCCCTGGTCGCATCGACGATCGTGCCGATGCGGCTCGCTTGGCGCGGACGCTCATGCGGCTTGAGCTTGTCGACGACGTTGCTCATTACCGTGCGCGAGACGAAGATTTCGGCCTCGGTGTTCAGCGCCTCGGCGAGGTCCATCGAAGGCGCGAACACCGTGCGCAGCACCGGCGACCGGTGCCGCTCGACCAGCACGCGCGAGCCGGCGGTGTAGCTCGGCGGCACGAAAAAGATCACGACCGATGCCGCCGCCATGACGAGCAGGAACATGCCGATGATGCTTGCCTTCCACTTGAACAGGAAGATGAGAAGGTCGCGCTTCGACACGTGCGGTTGGCTCAGGAGAGCGCCCGGTAGAGCCGGGCGGGAACATGGAACTGGCGCTTGTTGAGGATGAAGCCGGCAAGCGCCGGCCCGCCGTGGCGCAGCTCACGCCGAAAGCTCTCGAGCATGTCGCTGGTCACGCGCGTCGTGTCGATCACGAGTGCGGTGTGGTCGACCCACCCGGCCCAGCGGTGCGGCGCGTCCGTCCTCAGGCTGCCGGCGTCGACGATCACGTGGCGGTAGCGTTTGCGCAATGATTCCCACAACGCGGTCCAGGCGTCGGCGGCGGCCGTATCGCCGGCCTGTGGCGGTGCGGCAGCGAGCTGCAGCAAGTCGAAGCCGAGGTCCGGTACCCGGACCAGATGCCCTTCGAGCACGCCCGTCTCGGCAGTGCTGGCGAGCGCCGCGGCGTTCACGCCCAGCAGCGCGGCGCAGCGGGTGCCGAGCGGCGTGCCGTCGATCAGCAGCACCCCGCCCTCATCCTGCCGCGCGATCGCCGCCGCTGTGCCGATCGCCACCGTGGTGACGCCGTCGCCGCGGCCGATGGCTGTCAGCGCAAGGCTGCTCGATGCATTGGCGGCGGCCAGCAGCCCCGAAGACAGCAGCTTCAGGCGCACGCATTCGAAGGCGAGGGCGAGGGCCGGCGTCGAGGCGGTCATGGGCGGCCTAGCGTATGTTCACGCCGACGCCGACGCCGACGCTGGCGGGCAACGGCAGCATGCGGCGCACATACTGCTCGATCGCGTCGTTGGCCAGCGCGATGCCGGTCTTCGGTACGTAGAGCACGTCTTCGGGGTGAATGGCGAGACGCTGCGATTCGCCATTCGATTGCGTCAGCAGCGTGCGCATGTCGAGCAGCCAGGCGCTGTGTCGCCCGTCCGGATAGCGGCGAATCAGCACGACGGTCGAGCTTTCTGCGCTGGCGAGCAGCCCGCCAGCGGCGGCCACGGCGCCGAGCGAACTGAGCGTCGGCAGGTACTCGACAGCGCCCGGCTTCAACACTTCGCCCATCACGTAGACGCTGCGCGGGCGGGCCTGGCGCAGTTTCACCGTCACCTCGAGCCGCTCGCCGAACACGCGCTGGTAGGCCTGCACGATGTCGGCGCGCAGCGCTTCGATCGGCTTCAGCGCCGACACCGGCGGGATGAAAGGCAGCAGCAGCTGGCCGTTGGTGGAAACCTGGAACAGGTTGAGTTCGGTGCCGCCGTTTTCGGAGCGCCGGTTGATCAGGCTGCGCAGACGGGCATCGCCTTGCTGCACGCTGACAGCGACACGCGGATTGCGCACGTAGTTGCGGCGCAGGCTTGCGGCGACTTCGCTGGTCACCTGCTCGAGCGTTTTCCCGGCGACCGCCAGTCGCCCGACTTCGGGTGCGCTGACCGTGCCGTCGGGCAGCACGAGCAACTGTTCGCGCGACAGCATCGGATGTTCGAAGACGTCGATGCGAAGCCGATCGTCGACGCCGACCCGATAGGCCTGGTCGACGACGTTGGCGGTCGGGTAGTAATCGACCTCGATCAGGTCGCCGGCCGTCAACGGCATCGGCGCCTCGTCCTGCGGACCGGGCAGCGGCGACGAGACGAAGTTCGGCGTGGTGGCTGCGCAGCCGGCCAGCGCGGCGGCGCAGGAAACCGCAAGCGCGAACTGGCGCGTCGGGCCGCGGAGCGGAGAGGAGGGCGATGACATCATGTTGCTCGACGTGCGTGAACCGGCTCTAGGAGGTCGCGCCGAGCGGACTGTGGCGCCAAACGCCCAACAAATCGGCACGGGCGGCTCGGCCGAGCAGCGGCGACATGACGATCGCGGTGGCGACGCCAGCCACGACCATGGCTTTCGCCAGCATCCACGCCGGATGCAAGGCCGGCAGCTGAAGCTCCAGCCACACCAGCGCGGCAATCAGCGTGGCGCTCATGATCGCGACGGCGCGCGGCCAGTCGAGCCGAACCTCGCGCGACCCGACGCGTGCATTCATCACCAGTGTCGTGAGGATGCGCACCACGTTCACGCCCACCAGCGCCAGCGCCGTGCCGAGCGCGCCATAGTTCAGCGACAGCCACCAGTTCAGCGGCAGACTCGCCGCCAGCGTCGCCGCCGTGCAGACCGGCAGCGCCCAGGTGCGTTTGGAGTAGTGGATCCCCAGTTCCAGATTGAAGTTGATCGACGCCAGTATGGTGCACAGTCCGAGCACCGGTACGAGTTGGACGGCGTGGGCATAGGAGCCCGGGGCGACGGCGGCGATGAGGTCCGAACCGAAGATCGAGAGCGCAAACGAACCCAGCGACATCGTCAGCACGAAGAGAAGCAATATACGGTCGTACACCGCCTGGTCCTCTCCCTTCACCAGGGTCTCAACGCGCCGCACCGAGTAGGTTTGCGAGAACGGCGCGGCGATGAACATCTGCAGCAGCGACGCGAGCCGACTGGCGAGCGAATAAAGCCCAACCGCGACCGCCCCCGCCGCGCTGTTCAGGTAGTAACGCTCCACCAGGCCGAGCGCGGAACTGCCCAGTGCCGACGGCACCAGCGGCGCGCCAAATCGCAGCAGTCGTCGCGCCAGCGCCGGCACGAAATGAATGCCCGTGCGGCGCAGGAGTGCCACCAGAGTGACGCCGGCGACCGCGCCCATCGCCACCGCAGTCGCGAGAAGCACGCCGGCCACACCCATCCGCAGCACGACGACGAACACCACGTTGCAGCCGATCAGCCCGAGAGCTTTCGCGCACGACAGTGCGAAGTACAGGCCGACCTGCTTGCGCACCACGGCGTAGGCGCACTCCACTTCGAACAACGCGATGCAGCCGAGAGTGGTCAGTGCGATCACGCATAAGGAAGCGTTCTCCTCGCCACCGAGCACCCAGCGCGCCAGCGGCGCCGCGAGGGGCCAGGAGAGCGCGAAGGCCATCACAGCGACGCCGAGCACCATCAGCAGCACCGTCGAGATCACGCGATCACGCATTGCCGCGTCGTCGGGGTACTCGAGATAGAAGCGGTTCATCGCGCCGGTGAGACCGAGGCCACACAACACGGAGAGCACGTCGATCGTCGCTTGAACGATCGCGTAAAGGCCGAATTCGGCGGGGCTCAGCACATGGGTGAACACCGGCAGCAGCGCCAAGCCGGCAGCCCGGTTGACGACATTCGAGATCGCGTAAATGCGACCGTCCCGGACAATCGATCGCGTTTCGCTCATCGGTCAGACACCGTGCAGGAACAAATAGCAGGTCATGCAGCGCGACGTCGGCCCGACGGCGGGCAGTGCCTGCGGCCCGGCACTCGGTCGCGGGACCTGTGAAGTAGCTTAGCATGGGCTCGAGACGCAGATGAGGCGCTTCACACCCCCCTGTTTGTGGGGTGCGCTGACCCGCTTCAACATGCCGCACGCGGCCCAACACGCGGACCCGTCTCGTAGAATTCCACGCGCCTGATACACGCCATCACCAACACGAAGAAGCCGTCGAACTGTCGGGAGATCGCCGTGGGAATGTCCGCTATCGACGACCGCTGTGGCATCGGCTCATGACCGCACCCGGTGTCAACACCAACCCGTGGGTACTGCGCATGCCGACACCGCGCTCGCAGGCGGTGCGGCTCTTGTGTCTGCCGCATGCCGGCAGCGGCGCCGCGTGGTACAGCGCCTGGGCCTCGAGTCTGGGACCCCGCGTCGAGATCGTGCCGCTGCAACCGCCCGGCCGCGAGAACCGGTTGGGCGAAGCGCCGTACGTCGACATGGACACGTTGGTGGCGGCGCTCGCATCCGCGGTCGCGCCGCTGTGCCACGGCCACTATGCGGTGTTCGGACACAGCATGGGATCGCACGTGGCCTTCGAACTGGTGCGCTGGTTGCGGGACGCCGGCCGGGCCCTGCCGGTTTGCCTGATCGTTTCCGGCGCGCGCGCGCCGCACCTGCCGCCGATCCGACCCTACCTGTTCGAGATGAACGACGACGCTCTGCTGGCGTCGATCGAGAGCCGCTACGGCACGCGATTCGAGCCCGAGATGCGCGAACTCGTGCGGCTCACGATGCCGACGCTGCGTGCCGATCTGCGCGTCGTCGAGACGCAGGCGCACCGCGGGGCGATGCCGCTGCCGGTGCCGTTGCTCGTTGTTGCCGGCGCTTCGGATGCGAGCGTTCCGATCGTCGACGCACGCCAATGGGAACGCCACACCAGCGAGGGCTTCGAGTTCAAGCTGTTTCCCGGCGGACACTTCTTCCCGATGACGCAGCGCGACGCGGTGCTCGCCTGTCTGTCACGTGCCATCGCACGGTACAGCGCGGCGGCCGCATGAACCGCAGCCCGAAGCACGCGCCGGGCGCCGTCGACGTGTGGATGGTCGCGCTCGACACACCCGGCTGCGGCGGACCGCGCGACTGGGCACTGCTCGGCGATGATGAACGCGACCGTGCCGAACGCTTCGCCTTCCCCCGCGACCGGCGGCGTTTCGTGGCGCGCCGCGCCGCGCTGCGCCGCCTGCTCGCGCGTGGCACCGGATGCGCAGCAGGCGCGATCCGGTATGTCACGGGCCCGTTTGGCCGGCCGCGCCTGGCGGATGCCGGGCCGGAATTCAGCCTCTCCCATCGCGGCGAACGGGCGCTGGTCGCGATCGGCAACGTCGCCCGGGTCGGGGTCGACATCGAGCGGGTCGACCAAGCGCACGCCGAGCCCGGCATGCTCGCGCGGCACGTCGACCCTGGCCTCGCGGCGAGCGTCGACGCGGCGCTGCGTGGCGACGACCTGGCGCCGTTTTTCCGCTGGTGGACCATCGTCGAAGCGATGGCCAAGGCGCGCGGGACGGGCATTGCCGTCGAGCCAGTGGTGCGCGCCCGCACGAACTGGCTCGACGGCGTCGAGCTTCCCGACGACGAAGGCCGGATCCGGAGCTGGCGGCTGCATTGCTGGCAGCCCGAGCCGGGCATGACCGCCGCGGTAGCGAGTGCCGGAGGGTCCGCTACCGAGCTTCACCTGCACGGTGTCGCGTCGAGCGCGGCCGTACTGGCGAACGAATCCGAAGATGCTGCCTGAGCGCCTGCACAAACTTCTGAGCCCGATCGGCTACCACAGCGCAGCCTATTCGCGGCGCTGGCGCGCGCTCGCGCGAACCCACGGACTGACCGCGGTGCTGTGTTATCACCGCGTCGTTTCGAGTCAGGAGCGTCGCAAGGCCGGCCTGACGGTCGACGAAGGCGTCACCGTCGCAACCTTCGAGGCGCAAATGCGATTCATGCTGCGTCATTTCGAACCGGTGACTCCGTCACAGGCCGTGCTGTCGACGCCCGCCCAGCGGCCGCGCTTCGCGGTGACCTTCGACGACGGCTATGCCGACAACCACGATGTGGCGGCCCCGGTGTTGCTGCGGCTCGGCGTGCCGGCCGCGTTCTATGTGGTCAGCGATTGCGTCGGCACCTCGCGCCGCTTCTGGTGGGATCGGCTGGCCGCCTTGTTGCGCGACACGCCTCGTCGTTCGCTGGCGTTGCGCGACCTGGTTCCGCAAGCGTCGACGTTGCCTGCCGAACTGCCACTGAACGATGCGTCCGCGCGGCGCGCCGCCACCGACATATTGGGCGCCGCGCTGCGCCAGCTCGAGCCGTCGCAGGTCGATCCAACCGTCGACCGGCTTCAAGAGGCACTCGACATCGACGACCGGCCGCTGCCCGGCGATCGCTTGATGGACTGGGATCAAGTTCGATGGCTGGCCGCGCAGGGGTTCGAGATCGGCGCCCATTCGGCCGATCACCTGAACCTCGCGCGGCTCGATGCGCAGACGCTTGAACGGCAAGTGGCCGGGGCCAAGGCACGCATCGAGGCCGAGACCGCCAAGCCCGTCGAGACCTTCGCCTATCCCTACGGCGGCCGCGCCAATTACTCGCGCGAGACGATGGACGCGGTTCGGCGTGCCGGCTACCGCGGCGCGTTCACGGCAGTCCGCGGAGTCATTACCGGACAGCAGGACGTGGCCGAACTGCCGCGCCTCACGCTGAACTGGCCCCACGGTTTCGCCTGCGCGCACAACGTCGAGGCTGCGATTCGGGCCTGCGCCTGAGACGGGCCGCCCAGCATGTGCGGCATCGCCGGAGTCATCACGCCCGCACCGGCGCTGCAAGCGCCGCAGGTGCTGCGAATGATGGCGGCGCGCATCGCGCACCGCGGGCCGGATGACGAAGGCTTTCTCGAGACGACAACGTCCGACGGCCGGCACTGGGTGGGCCTCGCGCACCGACGCCTGGCAATCATCGACCTGGCGACCGGTCACCAGCCGATGGGCAACGAAGACGGCCGGGTGCAGATCGTCTTCAACGGTGAGATCTACAACTTTGCGGCCTTGCGCGACGAGCTGATCGCGCTCGGCCATCGCTTCTCGACCGTGTCGGACACCGAGACGGCGATCCACGCCTGGGAGCAGTGGGGCCCCGACTGCGTGCGGCGTTTCGCCGGCATGTTCGCGCTGGCGATCTGGGACGCGAACCAGGACACGCTGTTCCTCGCCCGCGATCGTTTCGGCAAGAAGCCTCTGTTCGTCGCCGAGCACGCCGGCAGCTTGCTGTTCGCTTCCGAGATCAAGGCGCTCCTTGCCTGGCCCGGCCTGCCGAGCGAACTCGACCAGGATGCCCTCTGGGACTACTTCGAGTACCGCTATGTGCCGGCACCCAGGACACTGTGGCGCGGTGTGCGCAAGTTGATGCCGGGCCACTGGCTGTGCTGGCAACGCGGCGCGGTGCGCGAGATGCGCTACTGGTCGCCGCCCGACGCTCTGCCATATGCCGCGTCACCATTGCCTGCCGATCCGGTCGGGCGCTTCCTCGACGAGCTCGACCGTGCGGTGCGCATGCGCATGGTGTCCGACGTGCCGTTCGGCGCCTTCCTCTCCGGCGGCATCGATTCGTCGGCGGTGGTGGCGCTGATGTCGCGTCACAGCGGCCTGCCGGTCAAGACCTTCTCGGTCGGTTTTGCCGAGAGCGACTACAGCGAACTCGGGTACGCAAAACAGATCGCCGACCGTTTCGCGACCGAGCACCACGAGCTCGAAGTCTCGGCCGCCCACCTCGTCGACCACCTGCCGGCGATGGCGCGCTTTCGCGACGCGCCGGTCGCGGAGACGGCCGACGTGCCGATCTACCTGCTGTCCGTCGAGGCGGGCAAGTCGGTCAAGATGGTGCTGACCGGCGAAGGCTCCGACGAGTTGCTGGCGGGTTACCCCAAGCACCGGTTCGAGCGCTTCGCGCGCACTTGGCAAAGGGTGCCGCGGGCCCTGCGCCGCTCACTTGTCGAGCCGCTGGTGCAGGCCTTGCCGTATCGCTTCTGGCGCGTTCAGACGGTCGCCGCCACGCTCGGCATCGAACGCTTCGAGTCGCGCATGACGCGCTGGTTTGGCGCGTTGACGCGCGAAGAATGCGCCGCGCTGCTGCAGCTGCCGCCAACGCGGGCCGTGGCGGACGCCACGCCGTTCGCGGCTGACCCGAAGGCCAGTGCGCTGCGTCGCATCCTGCATTTCGACCAGACGAGCTGGCTGCCCGACAACCTGCTCGAACGTGGCGATCGCATGACGATGGCGGCATCGATCGAAGGTCGCATGCCATTCATGGATCACGAACTCGCCGCTTATGTGTCATCGCTGCCCGACCGCTACCGGCTGCGCGGCATGACCTCGAAATGGATCCTCCGCCAAGCAATGCGGCGCGTGCTGCCGAAGTCGATACTCGAACGGCCCAAGGTGGGTTTCCGCTTGCCGGTCAACCTGTGGCTGCGCGGACACCTGCGCGACTACCTTCGAGAGAGCCTGACCGGTGCGTCGTCGCAGACCCGCGGCTACTACCGGGCGCAGGCTCTGCAACAGGTGCTCGACGAGCATGATCGTGGCCTGCGCAACCACGAGAAGCTGCTGTGGTGCCTGCTGAACCTGGAGATCTGGCAGCGCGAGTGCGCTGCACCGGCTTCGCACCCCTAACCCGAGGGTGGCCGCGCGATGGGGGCTGAGCATAATCGGACGCCAAAGCGCGGGGCCGCCGAGGCTGACCGCAACGAGGAGGGACGTGTTCCGATGACAACCGCTGCGTCAGCGCCGGAGGAGAGCAAGACCCTTGCCGGCCGGCGCATGTTGGTCACCGGAGCCGGCGGCTTCATCGGCAGCCATCTGGTCGAGCGCCTGCTGGCTTGCGGCGCACACGTGCGGGCCTTCGTGCACTACAACGCACGCAGTCACTGGGGTCATCTCGAGGCTGTCGGTGCATCGCCGCGACTGGAGATCTTTCCGGGTGACATTTGCGATCCCAGTCGCGTTCGCCAAGGCGTCGACGGCTGCGACACTGTGTTTCACCTCGCCGCGCTGATTGCGATCCCGTACTCGTATGTCGCGCCGACGGCCTATGTGCAGGCGAACATCGTCGGTACGTTGAACGTGCTGGAAGCGGCGCGCCAGCTCGGCGTGCGCCGCGTCGTCCACACCTCGACTTCCGAGACCTACGGCACCGCGCGCTACGTTCCGATCGACGAAGCGCATCCACTGCAGGGCCAGTCGCCGTATTCGGCCTCGAAGATCGGCGCCGACAAGCTGGCCGAGAGCTACTTCCTGTCGTTCGGCCTGCCGGTGGCCACGATCCGGCCGTTCAACACGTACGGGCCGCGGCAGTCGGCACGCGCGGTCATCCCGACGATCATCAGCCAGATCCTGAGCGGCAAGCGCTCGATCCGCCTCGGGTCGCTCGCGCCGGTGCGCGACTTCAACTTCGTACGCGACACGGTGGCGGGTTTCCTGGCGGTGGCCGACGCGCCGGCCGCGCCGGGTGAAGTCATCAACCTCGGCTCCGGCGTGGGCATCAGCATTGGCCACACGGCGGCGCTGATCCAGGAATTGATGGTCAGTTCGGCGGAGATCGTCGGCGACGAATCGCGGCTGCGGCCCCCGGCCAGCGAGGTGATGCAACTGGTGTGCGGCAACGACAAGGCGCTCCGCCTCACCGGCTGGCAGCCGCGCACCACCCTGCGCGACGGGCTGAAGCAGACGATCGCCTACATCCAGGCCCACCTCGATCAGTACAAGACCGATGTGTACAACGTCTGAACCCGCTTGGGCGGAGGAGGTGAGCGCATGCAGGCGGTGATTCTGGCGGGCGGGCGCGGCACACGGCTGCGGCCCTACACGATGAGTTTCCCGAAGCCGCTGGTCCCGATCGGCGACTACCCGATTCTCGAAGTCATCATCCGTCAGTTGCGTGGCTGCGGTTTCGACAAAGTGACTGTGCTCACGGGCCATCTGGCCGAGCTGATCCAGGCCTATTTCGGCCGCGGCGAGCGCTGGGGCATCGAGATCGAATATGTGCGCGAGGACAAGGCACTGAACACCGCCGGCGCGTTGAAGCTCGTGATGAACATGGCCGAGCATGCGCTGGTGATGAACGGCGACATCCTGACGACGATGGACTACCGCGCGCTCTACGAGCGTCACATCGAAATGGCTGCCGAGGCGACGGTGGCCACGATCCGGCGCGAGCACAAGGTCGACTTCGGCGTCATCGAGTTCGACGCCGACGGCTTCCTGTCGGGCTATCGCGAGAAGCCGGTGCTCGACTACACGGTCAGCATGGGCGTCTACGTGCTGTCGCGAGGATGCCAGGCCTTGATCGGCGACGGCGAATCGCTGGGCATGCCCGACCTGCTGTTGCGCATTCTGAGCCACGGCGGCCGCGTGTACTGCGCGCGAGAGCCTTGCTACTGGCTCGACATCGGTCGCGTCGACGACTACGAAGAGGCGCAGCGGCAGTTCGAAGCGAATCCGCAGCGCTTCCTGCCCCCTCATGGCTGAGCGATGCGTGCTCGTCACCGGATGCGGCGGCTTCCTGGCGGGGGCAGTGACCCGGTACCTGAAGTCCGCCTGGCCGCATGCACGCGTGTTCGGTGTCGGGCGCCGCGCCTGCGTCGACGAACTCTTGTCCGAGGCCCTGCCACTCGACCTTAACGATGCGCCGCAACTCGGCGCGGCGATTGCACGGGTTCGACCCGACATCGTGTTCCACGCGGCGGGTCGCACCACCGCAGGCGACTGGGCGACCCTGTATCGCGACAACGTGCAGGCAACGCTCGGGCTGCTCGATGCATTGGCGGTCCACTCGCCGCAGTCGCGTGTCGTCGTCGCGGGCTCCGCAGCCGAGTGCGGGATGGTCGACGCGGCCCGCTTGCCGGTGCGCGAAGAGCATGCGCTGAATCCGGTGTCGCCGTACGGCGTCTCCAAGGCATGGCAGAGCCTCGCCGCGCGGTCATATGCATTTCGCGGCTTGCATGTGGTCGTGGGGCGCGTCTTCAATATTGTCGGCCGCGGCACGCCGGTGAAGACCTCGATCGGCGGCTTCGCTGACCAGTTGCGCGACATCGCCGGCGGACGTCGCGAACCGGTGCTGCGCGTCGGCAACCTCGGCACGCGCCGCGACTTCGTCGACATCGGCGACATCGTTTCTGCGCTGATTGCGCTGGCGACAAGCAGCGTGACCGGCGAGGTCTACAACATCTGTTCGGGCCGATCCGTGGGCATCGGCGACGTGCTGGAGCAGATGATCGCGCTGTCGGGTTGCGCGGTCCGCATCGAGACCGAGCCGGCGCGCTTGCGCCCCGGCGATGTACCAGACGTGTTTGGCAGCTCCGCCAAGATCAACGCGGCGTGCGGCTGGTCGCCGCGGGTGACGCTGGCCGAAAGCCTCGCGGCGACCCTGGCCGGCTGAGGCATGCGCACCGTTGTCCAATTCATTGACAACCTGCAAGCCGGCGGCAAGGAACGCCAGTGCGTCGAGCTGGTGAAGGGATTGGCAGCGCGAGGCGATACGCGCTGCGTCGTCGTCACGATGAGCCGCGAGCTCTTTTTCAAAGAGATCGAGTCGTTGCCGCAGGTGCACATTGAATACCTGGTGCGACGCACGCGCCGCGATCCCTTGATCTTCTGGCGCTTCCTGACGCTGTGTCGGCGATGGCGGCCCGACGTCATCACGGCGTGGCATGTGATGACTGCGATCTATGCACTGCCGGCAGCGCAGTTCTTGCGAATTCCGTTGCTCGTCAACTTCATCCAGGACGCACCGGCGCGGTTGTCGAACCGGCTGGCGCGGCGCTCCAGGCTGGCCTTTGCGTTCGCCGATGCGGTCGTCGGCAATTCGAACGCGGGCGTGGCGGCCTATGCTCCGCCGCCGGCCAAGACACACGTGATCCCGAGCGGCTATGACATGGCGCGTATTCAGACCGCCCACGACCGGCAGTGGCTGCGCCGCGAATATGGCATCACGTCACGGTTCATTGTCGGGATGGTGGCGACCTTCTCCGACTTCAAGGACCACCCGACCTTCATTCGCGCCGCCGAACGGGTGCTGGACCGGCGCAGCGACGTGGTCTTCGTGATGGTCGGCGGTGGTCCGACGATGGAAGCGTGCGGCTCGCTGATCAAGCCGTCGCGGGCGTCGCAGATCCGGATTCTCGGCCGCGTGGCGGCGCCGATCGAGCAGGTCGTGACCGCGTTCGACATCGGCGCGCTGGCCACTTTCACAGAGGGCATTTCCAACAGCATCATCGAGTACATGATGCTCGGCAAACCGGTCGTGGCCAGCGACGGCGGCGGCAACTCCGATCTCGTCAAGGAAGGCCTCACCGGTTGCCTGGTGCCGCAGCGTGATTTCGAGGCCTTCGCCGACTGCTTGCTTCGCTTGCTGGCCGACGACGGCTTGCGCCAGCGCATGGGCGAGGCTGGGCGCGCAATGGTCGAACGAGAATTCCGGATGGAACGCGTCGTCGATCAGTACCGAGCCGTGTACGACGCACTCGAGCATCGACGGACTCAGACGCGATAGCGTTCGCGGTACCAGGCAACGAATCGATCGATGCCTTCGCCGAGCGGCGTGGCCGGGCGAAAGCCGATCCAGCGGGTCAGCGCGTCGACGTCGGCGTGAGTGGTTGCCGGATCGCCCGGCTGCATCGGCAGGAATCGGATCACTGCCCGGCGATCGAGCGCACGCTCGATCTCGGCGATGAAGTCCATCAGCGGCACCGGATGCTGGTTGCCGATGTTGAACAAACGGTAGGGCGCATGCGAAGTGGCGGGGTGCGGGTCACGGCCGTCGAAACCCGGGTCGGAAGTCGCCGGCTTGTCGAGCACCGCAAGAACGCCGGTCACGACGTCGTCAACGTATGTGAAGTCACGCTGCAAATCACCGTGGTTGAACACGTCGATCGGTGAGCCTTCGAGGATCGAGCGAGTGAACAGGAAGTAGGCCATGTCGGGCCGGCCCCAAGGTCCGTAGACCGTGAAAAAGCGCAACCCCGTTGTCGGCAGGCCGTACAGGTGGCTGTAACTGTGAGCCATCAACTCGTTTGCTTTCTTGGTCGCGGCGTACAGGCTTATCGGGTGGTCGACACGGTGGGCTTCGCTGAACGGGGTGACCTGTTGACCACCGTAGACGCTCGAGCTGCTCGCATAGACGAGGTGGGCAATGCGGTGTTGGCGGCAGCCTTCCAGCACATGCAGGAAACCGGTCAGGTTGGATTGCACGTAGTCGTGCGGATGTGTCAGCGAGTGGCGAACGCCGGCTTGTGCGGCGAGGTGGACGACGCATTCGAAGCCGCCGGCCGCGAAGGATCGCTCGGCGGCGTCTCGTTCGGCGATGTCTATCCGGTCGAAGCGGAAGCCGTGATGCGCGGTCAGCTGCGCCAATCGATCCAGCTTGAGCTGTGGTTCATAGTAGGCGTTGAGGCTGTCGATGCCGATCACCTCGTCGCCGCGGGCGAGCAGGGCGGCGCAGACGTGCATGCCGATGAACCCGGCCGCACCGGTGACGAGAACCTTCATGCGCCGCGCTGCATGCGGGCCAGACCGCGCATCACTCGCGCCAACGCGAACTTGGCATTGTCTACTCCTGGCTTGAGGCCGACCGGCGCGGGCCGCACGCCAACGCGGCGCAACTGCCGGTTCAGCTTGTGCAGCAGCAGCGTTCGATCGACGCTGGGTGTCACGAAACTCAGCGTGATCGACAGCGAGTAGGACTCGCGCCCGGTGTCGACCCAGTGTGGCCCCATCGGTGGGTGGTACAGCGTCGTTCCGGGGAACAGCTGCGCCACCTCCGCACGGGACTCGATCTCCGGCTGGTAGGTGTCGAGCACATGCAGGTCCTCGGCAGCGAGGCGTTCGCGCGACGTGCACGGAAAGATGTCGAGGTCGCCCGGCGGGAACATGTGCATCTTCTTGTCGCCGACCACTTGCGACAGGAAGTTGTGTTCCTGATCGGCGTGAAAGGGGGCAACCGCTCCGCCACTGGAGAGGAACAGGCCGATCGTCATCTGCGTCGATGGTGCGCGCAACTCCTCGATGTCGCATTCCAGCTTGCGGCGGAAGCGTTGAGCAACCTCGGCAAAGCCGCTGTCGAACCGGTGCAGGTCAGTCGCCTGGAGATGAAGCGAGTGCCCGCCGAGCAGTTGCTCGCGCACATCGGGCAGCTCGCGCATCATGACGCGGCGCGGCGAGCCACTGTCGGGGCCGTCTCCGGTGATGCGAACGCGCAGCCTTTCTTCGGGCAATCGGCGCAGCAGCGCTTCGATGGAAGCGAGGTCGGTTTGTACCGGCGTCAGATCCAGCCACCCGGCGGGGAGGATGCATGGTTTCTTGCCCCATGCGGCTGCAAGCGAGATGGATTCCAGCGCCATGGTCGGTGTCGGGAGTGCGGGAGTGCGGCAGGCGATCGAGTTTAAGTGATCGCTTGGATTCTCAGGCGCCGGAACTAGGGATCGGAGCCCGCTCTTCGCGAGTCATGCCTCGTGTCGCACCAAGCGCCAAGCGGCGTGACGGGATCCGCATTGCTTTCGCAGCGCCGCCACCATGGCAAGTTTCGCTTACAGCCACGGCCTTGCACTTACACAAGGCTGGATACAGAGCCGCGCTGGCCAGCCGAAATTGACGTACCGCACGCGCCCATCCGCGCGTCGCGTCGACCCTGAGCACCGACGCGCGCACACCTCGGCGGTATTGCCCCCATCACCGCGCTCCAAACCTATCCATGACCCACCCCGACAGTCGCTTCGTATCTCTTGCCCTTGCCCTGTCACTTTGCACCCTGATCTGTGGTTGCGGCGGGGGCGACGCCGCGGTAACGCCCGACTCCGTACCAGCTGACACCACGGCGACCCCAGCCTCCGACTTGCCGCCGATCGTGCTGACCTCGAGCGACCCGCGCCCCGTGATCCTCGGCAGTGCTTCGTCAAGCGACCCCCGAACGCTCGAGGTCGCCTACCTCCGCTCGGTAGTGCCGTCCGAGCTGATGCCCTACGCCCACCTGGAGGTGGTCAACGCCGGCAGCCTGCAAGGATTTTCCGATGGCGCCGGATCGTTCCTCGGCTTGCGCACCTTCTACGGACAAGCGCTGGTCAACAACGGTGTTCGCGCCGAAGTCTCGGTCGACTACCCCTTCGTCGCCGGTCAGACGATTCGATACTCCTGGCGATTCGGCATCACTGCCGCCTTCACGTCCGATGCGCCAGGCAATCGCTGGTGGATGTTCGGCGATTGGCATGATCAACCGAACCCGAACCTCGGCGAGACCTGGGTGGGCTACCCGGCGCGCGCACCGTCGATCGGATTGGGCTATGGCCAGATCAATGGCCAGGACTACCTGGCGCTCAGCTACGGCGCGCCGAATCCTGCGACGGTCGCGCTGATACCGTTCAACCGTGGCGTTTGGCACGACGTGGCCGCCGTGATTACCTGGTCGCCCGGTGCCGATGGCCGCGTCGCGATCTACCTCGATGGCGCCGCCAAACCGGTCCACGAGGCGCGGGGGCCGAACATGTACAACGACTACCAGCACTACCTGAAGCTCGGCAGCTACCGTGAACCCAACATCGCCGGCGACAGTTGGGTGTACGTGCGCGATGTGAATATCCTGCGACTTAACTGAGCCCCCTGACGCTGCGTTCCTGCCCCCGAGGGGCTTGTACAGCTCGGGGCGGCGCCTGCTTCAGCTCGGCCGCAGGCGTGCGCAGTCGTGTCGGCCACCAATACGCGAACATCAGCAAGGTATAGATGATGCTGGCGTGGTCAGCCTCACGGCGGCGATGTTCGTCGAGGAGCCTGGCAAGCGCATCGCGGCTGAACAAGCCGGAAGCCTCGACGTTCGAGTCGCGCCAGATCGCCAACGCGTGATCGCCGAAATCGCCGAGCAGCCAGGCACCGATGGGAACGGCAAAGCCCTGTTTGGGTCGGTCGAGCACACCCGCAGGCAACCAGCCTTCGATCGCGCGGCGCAGCAGGTACTTGCCGACACCGTCGCGCAGCTTCAGCGCTGTCGGCACCGTCGAGGCCCAGTCGACGAAGCGATGCGACAGCAGTGGCACTCTCACTTCCAACGAATGCGCCATGCTGGCGCGATCGACCTTGGTCAGCATGTTGTCGGGCAGCCAGACGGTGGTGTCGGCGTAGAGCATGGCTTGGAGCGGGTCCGGCGGCAGCGCGTCGCCGAAGAGCTCAGCCGACCAGCGTCGATAGCCGGCAAGATCGGCTGCGCGCAGTTCGCTTCCCCACAACGCCTGCAACACCGCCTCGGGCGCGCGGTATTGCTTGGCGAGATTGCGCTCCGCGGAGCTGCGCAACGCGCTGTCGTGCGCGAGCTTGCGCAACCGGGCCCAAGCGCGCCGCGCACCGCGCCCTGGTGGCCGGGGCAGGTGGGCCAGCGCGCTCAGCGCCAGCTGGGCACCTGGCAGCCGCTTGAGGCGCGCCAATTGCAGCTCGGCATGGTGGCGGCGATAGCCGGCGAACAACTCGTCGCCGCCGTCGCCAGACAGCGCGACGGTGACATCTTCTCTCGCGAACCGCGAGACGAACCAGGTCGGAATCGCCGAGTCGTCGGCGAAGGGCTCATCGTAGACGCGGGCGATTTGACCAAGCATCGGCGCGACCGCGTCGGGATCCAGCCGCTCGACGCGGTGCATGCAGCCGAGGTGCTGCGCGACCTTCGCGGCGACCGTGGTCTCGTCGTAGCGCGGATCGGAGAAGCCGATGGTGTAGGCGCGCACCGGCCCGCGCGTGAGTTGGCTCATCGCAGCCACGACGGCAGAGCTGTCGACACCACCTGAGAGGAACGCACCCAGCGGAACGTCGGCGACCAGATGGCACTTCACACTTGCCAGCAGGCGCGCGCGGCACTCCTCGACCCACTGCGCTTCGTCGAGATCGTCACGCGGTGTCAGGCGCAGTTCCCAGAACCGCCGCAGGGTCGGTTCACCGTCGAGGGGCACAACGAGAGCGGTGCCCGGCGGAAGCTTGAACACATTGCGATAGATCGACCGCGGCGCGAGCACCACCCCCAGGGTCACGTACTGCTCCACGGATCGTGCGTCGAGCGTGAAGTCGAGACCGGGCACCGGCCCCAGCGTCTTCAGCTCGGAACCGAAGGCGATGCCGCCGCGCTGCAGCGTCCAGTGCAGCGGCTTGATGCCCAGCGGGTCGCGTGCGAGGTGCAGCGTGCGCGCCTGGCTGTCCCAGATCGCGACGGCAAACATGCCCTCAAGCCGCAACCACGCTGCCTCGCGCCAGGCAGCAAAGGCTTCGAGTACGACCTCGGTGTCGCTGCGCGTGTGGAACTGGTGACCGAGGGCTTCGAGTTCGACGCGCAGTTCGTTGAAGTTGTAGACCTCGCCGTTGAAGACGATCGCGTACCTGCGATCGGCCGTGTACATCGGCTGGTGCCCGCCCGCAAGGTCCACCACCGACAGGCGCCGCATGCCGAAGCCGAAGTCTCGGTCGACGAACAGTCCTTCGTCATCGGGACCGCGGTGCACGATCGTGTCGCACTGCGCGCGAATCACGCTCTGCGCGACGGGCTGGCCGTCGCGCCTGTACCAGCCGGCGATGCCGCACATTGCGGGCTATCGGCGTCCGGCGCGTGCTTCACGGCGGACGATCGCACGACGATAAACGGCGACCACACGACGCGCGACCGAATCGACGCCGAGTTCGCCAATCAGCTCGCGGCCGTTGGAGCGCGCGCCATTGGTTTGCAGGATCGCGTCGGTGGCGGCCGTGAATGCATCGACGTCCAGCGGTACCACGGCGCCTGGTGTGCATCGGGCGAGGCGGGTCGCGCAGTCGCCGACGTCGGAAGCGACGATCGGCAGGTTCATCGCCATTGCTTCCTTGACCGCGTTCGGCGATCCTTCCTGAACACTGCAGCTGAGCAGCACGTCGGCTGCGGCCATCCCAAGCACGATGTCGCGCTGCGGGCGGCAGAACATCTGCTCCAGGCGCACGGGCCGGCCAGCTGCCTTCAGCCGGGCGGACACCGCCTGCGCGAGCGCAAAGTTCTTGCGCGGCTCTCGCGAGTCGGCCGGAAAGAACAGGATCTCGGCGTCCTGTGGCCAGCCCAGCGCCGAGCGGGCCTGTTCGCGCGGCATCGGCCTGAAGAAATCGAGGTCGAGTCCGTTCGGAATGATCTCGACATCTGCATAGCCCGGGCCAAGGGCTGCGGCCATCTCGTCGCTCTTGACGATGATCGCGTCGGCACGCCGTGCGACGCGCTTGCCGAGTTCGACCAGCACCATGCTTCTGCGCGATCGGATGCCGCGCTCGTCGGGGCGGCCCAGCAGGTCATCGCCGCAGAACGACAGCACGCTCGGTCGACCCGTCACCGCGATCGCCGCAAGAGCGGTGTAGCCGAAGTGCATGTGGACGAGATCGTAGGGCGCGGAACGCGCGCGCGCCGGCAGCGCGGGCAGGGCGCGCAGATAGTTCAGTGTCGACAAGTAGCCCTGGATTTCCTCGACGTCGCTCGCTACGCCGTGCCGCGCCAACGACACGACCTGCGAACGAACGAACGCGCCGCGATTGGGCTGCTCATCGCTCGGGTACATGTTGGTCAGCTGCAGCACCCTCAGTGGCTCGACACCGGGGGCAAGTTGTGGCGACGGGCACGCCACTTCTCGAAGCGACGAGAAGCGCCGGAGCCAGCCGTTCCAGCGCGGCGGTGTCGAGGCCCGTGGCAAATCCGGCGCAGGCGTCGAATAAAGCATCGGCTTGGTGCGGTCAGGAAGAATCAGGGGGGAATGATCTGGACGCCGACGTCTGCAATGTATATCCAGGCATCGCCTGGAATATCCGGGTGTCTGTACATCCCGACTTTCATGTAGTGCTGGAAACTGTTGTACATGTTGGGGCCGTTCGCCTCGCGCACCGGCACGCTGCCGTCGTTGAGAAAGACCTTGACACGCCCGCTTGGGCCGCGCGACCAGGTGATCTCGACGCGGATCGATTGCCAGACACCGCGGCTGATCGGGATCAGCCCGGCGGCGGACGGATTGGGTGCGCCGTACTGCAAGGACAACTGATCCTGGCCGGCAATCTGCCCATAGCCAAGGCCAACCGACGGGCTGTGCCCGGGATAGCCGGCCCAGGTTTCGCCGCGCGTGCGGTCAGGTTGATCGTGCCACTGCGCTACCAACCACCATCGATTGCTCGGCGCGTCTGACGGGAAGTTGCTCGGCAGCATCATGCGCCAGCTGTAGCGCACGGTATCGCCTTCGCGGTAAGGGTAGTCGACCGAGAGTTCCGCGCGCACGCCGCCGTTCTTCAGCGGCTGTTGGAAGTAGGTGCGAAGCTCCAGACGGCTGCCTCGCGCATCCGACCCCAGGCGTATGTTTTCAATCGCCGGAATCTCGATCGTCGCGTAGGGCAAGAGGTCGACGGGCACCGCCGCGCGCAGATAGCTCAGTTCCAAGTCGCGCAGATTCTGGGCCCACGTCGCTGACGAGAGGGTCAAGCCCAGCGCCGTGACGAGCGTGATCAACAAGCGCATGGCGATTCTCCTGCCTCCAAAGGCAAGAACCCCGCCGTGGCGGGGTTCGGTGGATAAGGGTTCAGGCGCTCAAGTGCGGCGACGACGGGCGAGGAAGCCCAGCACCCCCAAGCCGCCAAGCATCAGCGCATAAGTTCCCGGCTCCGGAATGCCCGGCACCGCGAAATCGGCGGGAACATAGACGCCCGATCCGGTTTGCGAGTCCTCGAGCGAAATGCCTTGGACATTGGCGGCAAGAGTGGGGACTCCTGCGAACACGAGGTTCTCCCAAGTCCAACTGACCGTTTCACCGTCGGTAAGCCTCGCCTCCCCGTCCGTGAGAGAAAAGCGAGACAGCCCCGTATCGCTGCCGGGGAAACCAGGCCCGCCGCCTGCGGCTATGGAAACCACGGTGCCGCCGACAACGGGCGAGCAGCAGGCGCCGAACCCCGGCGCAATGGACGCCTCAGTGAAGAGGATGGAGTTGAGGAAGGCTCCAGGACCGAAGGCTTCGAGCCCGTAGGCGTTGAGAAAGAAGTCGACATTGGCGCCATTCTGCGTAATCGTCAACGAGGCGAAGTTGACGGTTCCCGCCCCGTCACCGGCAACCTTGGTGCCAAAGACGAAATCTGCCGCTTGGGCTGCCGTGCCGAAAACGGCCAATGCCGCTGCGAATGCAATCTTGGGTGCAATGCGAGTCATTCAATTCCTCCAC